>NZ_JAAUVM010000032.1:0-56099 GCF_012030485.1 Pseudomonas sp. B14(2022) | reverse complement strand
CAACCACTTGCGCTTCCGATCTCTCGTTAGCGGGAGGCGAATTCTACAGCGTTACACGCTGCTGTCAACACCTCTTTTTCTCCGCTTTCGACCGAGAAGATCGAATCGTTAATAGCGCCAAACAACACGACTCTATCAACTCCTTCTGGGCTTCGATGAACTGAAGCAACTCGCCGTCTAATCCTGCATAACCCTTTGTTTAGCAAGGAGTTTTACGTTTCGACTGCGCCGGAAGTGGGGCGAATTATAGACTTCCAGAATCTGCCGTCAACACTTAATTTGGTTTTCCTATCAAAGCACCTACCAACCTTAAAATCCCTCTATATATAGCAGGCCACCGCTGTAAATTTGAGCAATATATTGCTCAACATACAACAGTTAAGCATCATAGCGGCCCCGGCTTCTCAAATATGACCTTGGACGAACACCCCAATGACCACCTCCCACCGCAGTTTGGCCTCGGCATTGTTTCCGGTCGGCCTACTGTTGATCGCTATGGCCTCCATCCAGTCCGGAGCATCACTGGCCAAAAGCATGTTCCCGATTGTGGGAGCACAAGGCACCACAACCCTGCGCCTGATCTTCGCCAGCGTAATCATGCTGCTGATATTGCGACCATGGCGCGCCAGGCTGACCGCAAAATCCCTGCGTACCGTGGTCGTCTACGGGATGGCCCTGGGTGGCATGAACTTCCTCTTCTATATGTCCTTGCGCAGCGTTCCCTTAGGAATTGCCGTAGCCCTTGAATTCACCGGACCGCTCGCCGTCGCAATCTACGCATCGCGCCGAGCGATAGACTTCCTGTGGATCGCCCTCGCGATCGTCGGCCTGCTCCTGTTAATTCCCTCGGGAGAAGCCAGCAGCGGAATCGACCTGGTCGGCGCGGCCTATGCATTGGGTGCGGGTGTGTGCTGGGCACTCTACATTCTGTTCGGACAGAAAGCGGGTAACGACAACGGCGTCCAAACCGCCGCCCTGGGTGTGATGATCGCTGCCCTGTTTGTTGCGCCCATCGGCATTGTCCATGCCGGTACCGCGCTACTGACCCCTGCATTGATCCCGGTCGCCATCGGTGTCGCGATTCTGTCCACTGCACTTCCCTACACCCTGGAGATGGTAGCGCTGACACGCCTCCCCGCCCGCACCTTCGGAACGCTTATGAGCATTGAGCCTGCTTTCGGCGCGCTCTCGGGACTTTTCTTCCTACAGGAACACCTCTCCCTACCGCAATGGCTGGCCATAAGCTGCATTATCCTGGCCTCGGTAGGCGCGACACTGACAATGCGCAATGACTCAAAGCCGCTGGTTCCGGCAGATTGAATCATCTTTGAAAGTTGCTCTGGTATTTGCTGCGTATTTAGGCCATGTTTAAACTGCAAACGAATGTCATTCATGGAGTTTTTCGACAAGGACAGCACGAACGCTACACTCGAGAGCGAGTAGAGCCGACTTCGAGCATTGCGAAGTGGCTATTAAGGATAGGAATGAAGCGAATTTTGATACTGTTAATGGTCCTGGCCATTGCTGGCTGTGCCGCGACTACCAAGACAGAAGTAAAACGCGGCAAAAAAGGGCTGCATATCAACTGTTCCGGCCTGTCTTCTTCCTGGGATCAGTGCTACACCAGTGCAACCAACTCTTGCGGCGCCAAGGGCTACCGGGTTATCGCCAAGTCCGGTGACAATTCCGAGGAGCCAGGGGACTACCCCTTCGGCATCAACCCTGCCGGCTATACCAGCCGCAGCATGATCGTCATCTGCAAGTGATCTCCTCCGAGCAGTCACCATCGACTGCTCATATAAATGCCTGATACAACCCCGTCCCTTCGCGGCGCTGCAACTAAATTATTGCAGCTCCTGATTTTGCAACAGGTTAAATGGCCATCGTGCGCATCTGCAGCCACTCCAACGCAGCACCGCTGAGCAGCGGGCTCAGGCGTTCACGCACCTGGGCGTGATACGCGTTGAACCACTCGCGCTCATCCGCAGTGAGCAGCGACGGCTCCAGGCAACGGGTGTCGATCGGGCACAAGGTCAGGGTTTCAAACGAGAGGAACTCACCAAATTCGGTCTTGCCTGCTTCGCAGTTCAATACCAGGTTCTCGATACGCACGCCCCAGCGTCCAGGGCGGTAGGTGCCCGGCTCGATGGAGGTGATCATCCCTGGCTGCATCGCGGTTTGCGGCGCAGGGGCCGCCTGATAGGCGATCACTTGTGGGCCTTCATGCACATTGAGGAAATAGCCTACGCCATGCCCGGTACCGTGGCCGTAGTCCACGCCTTCAGCCCAAATCGGCGCGCGGGCAATGGAATCCAGCAGCGGTGACAAAATCCCCTTGGGGAAATGTGCACGGGACAATGCAATAACGCCCTTTAGTACACGGGTGCAGTCACGTTTCTGTTCGTTGCTCGGCGTGCCAATAGGCACCATCCGAGTGATGTCCGTGGTGCCACCCAGGTACTGGCCACCTGAGTCGATCAGCAGCAATCCATCGCCTTCGATCACCGCATGCTCATCTTCGGTCGCGTGGTAATGCGGCATCGCACCGTTGGCATTGAATGCGGCGATGGTATTGAAGCTCAGCGACACATAATCGGGGCGACGGCTGCGAGCAGCCGTCAGGTACTCATCGATGGTCAGCTCAGTGATGCGCTCACGACCCAGCGCACTCTCCAGCCAGGCGAAGAATTCGCAAAGGGCCGCGCCGTCCTGCTCCATGGCCCGGCGAATGTGTTCCGCGTCCGCCAGGCTTTTGCGGGATTTGGCCAGTGTGGTCGGGTTCAGGCCTTCAATCAGCTTGACGCCGGCATCCAGGTTTTCCAGCAAACCGGCAGTCACGCGGGCGGGGTCAACTTGCAAGCTGGCACCCGATGGCACTGCACGCAGGGCATCCGCCACTTCGCTGTAATCGCGCAACGTCACGCCATCCTGCGCAAGCACCGCGCGCAAATCTGAATCAACTTTACTCAGCGCCACAAACAACGTGGCCTGTTGTTGATTGATCAAGGCAAACGAAACAAACACCGGATTAAACGAAACATCGCCTCCGCGCAGGTTGAACAGCCAGGCGATGTCATCCAGGGTCGCGATGAAGTGCCAGTCAGCGCCCTTCTCTTTCAAACTGGCGCGCAGTGCGGCAAGTTTATCGCCACGGCTGACGGTCGCCTGAGGCGGCAGATGCTCATAGATCGGCTGGTTCGGCAGGCTCGGACGATCTTTCCAAACGGCATCGAGTATGTCGATATCGGTACGCAGGCGAGCGCCACGTTCTGCCAACTTGGCGCCCAACGTGCGCGCAGAAGCGACAGCCATCACCGCGCCGTCCACTGCCACCACGCCGCCTTCCGGCGTCTGCTCGGCCAGCCATTCCAGCGGCCCGGGTTGGCCCGGTTGCAGCTTGACCAATTCAATGCCGCTGCCCTTGAGCTCCTTGGTGGCCTGTTCCCAGTAACGGCTGTCGGCCCAGACACCGGCGAAATCCGCAGTGACAATCAGCGTGCCTACCGAACCATGGAAGCCCGACAACCATTGACGCCCCTGCCAGTAACCCGGCAAGTACTCGGACAGATGCGGGTCAGCCGACGGCACCAGCAGGGCATGGATGCCCTCGTGACTCATCAGTTCGCGGATGTGCGCCAGGCGCTGGGGAACCGTTCCATAGGTCAAGGGCTGCGTACTCATTGTGTCTCCTGCTAACCACTAATAATTGTTATGAAAAAATCAGACGGCCCAGAACGCCGGGGCGCTGGCCAGTGCGGCCTTGATCAATTGCACAGCCTGGTCGATATCCTGCTCGGTGGTAAACCGGCCAAGGCTCAAACGTATGGTACGGCTGGCAGAACGCACGTCATGGCCCAACGCAAGCAGCACGTGGGAAGGCGCATTGCTGGCTGAATTGCACGCAGAGGTCGCAGAAAAGGCGATGCCGGCACTCAATGCCGCAGCGTCAAACTCACCTTCGCTGAAGGTAAGGCTGAGGGTGTGAGGAATGCGCTGCGCAGGACTGCCGTTGAGGCGCACGCCACCGATGGTCTCCAACTGGTCCAGCAGGCGCTGACGCAAGGCCACAATCACGGCCTTCTCCTCAGCAAAAGACGCCGCCGCCAGGGCGAACGCCGCGCCCATGCCCGCAATCTGATGGGTGGCCAGGGTACCAGAGCGCAGGCCACCTTCGTGACCGCCACCATGAATCTGTGCCAACACTTTCTGTTGCGCCCGGGGGCCGACATACAACGCACCAATCCCCTTGGGGCCATACAGCTTGTGCGCGGAAAACGACATCAGGTCCACCGGCCACTGCGCCAAATCGATCGTCACCTTGCCCGCCCCTTGCGCCGCGTCGACATGCAATAACGCGCCATGCTCACGCACGCGCGCGCCGATGGCCGGGACGTCATTGAGGGTGCCCAGTTCGTTATTCACCAGCATCAGCGATACCAGAAAGGTGTCTTCACGCAATGCCTCGCTGACTGCCTCGGCGCTGATCAACCCGTCGGCGTCCGGCACCAGGTAAGTCACGGCCACACCGGCTTCCTGCAACTGCCGCGCGGTATCCAGCGTGGCCTTGTGTTCGATCTGGCTGGTGATGATATGCCCGCCCGCCACCCCCCGCGCCTGGGCAACGCCCTTGATCGCGAGGTTGTTGGATTCAGTGGCGCCTGAGGTCCAGACGATCTGTTCAGGCTGTGCGCCCACCAACTCGGCCACCTGGCGACGCGCCTGTTCAACCGTTTGCCGGGCCGCTTGGCCGAACGCATGAGAACTGGACGCGGGGTTACCGAAGTTGGCGTTGAAGCCCAGACACTCGACCATCACCTGGATGACGCGCTCGTCCACCGGGGTGGTGGCGGCGTAGTCGAAATACAGCGGACGTTTATTCATGACAGTTAAGACTCGCAAAGCAGGTCCCCGAGAGCAGCGTCTCAGGGGCATCGGCCGGAACAGAGGTCGTCAGGTTTACCGGATCGAATGCCATTAAAGAAGGACAACTTTAAGTAAATGTGCGTAGGAACGCTCCTGAAATTCAGCTTAACAGGCTGAAGTCACGCCATGGCAAACAAAAAGCCCGAGGTTCCTTAAGGGAATCCTCGGGCTTTTTTCCATTCGGCGCAGGCTCAACTGGGACGACCATGCAAGGTCACGCTGCGTTCGGCGTTCATTTCGCCCTGGCGATCAAAGCCAAAGGGTTTCTGTGGCTGGCCGGTCAGTGCGGCGCGCTGCTGCTGGTACTCATCAAACGACAACCCACGACGGCTCAGTGCTTCCAAGGCCAACTGCTTGGTTTCTTCCGCTGAGTAGGGCCGTAATTCGGGCGAAGGATGGGTCGCACAGCCGGCGAGGACGGAAGTGACAATTAATAAGGAAACAGCGAGAAATCGGTTCATGGCGGTAGCCCTGCAAAGAAGGTTTCGAGTCAATGAACACAGGCTACTCCCGCCGTTGCGCGGTGAAAAATCACCGGCCGTGATAGTCGCTATCGACCACCTAGGCACCCTCGATAGGAAACGACATATTTCCTTATGATCTATAAATATGGAAATACGTTCATTTACGGAATAACTGCAACCTTCTATAAATGGCTCACACCGAACCCGCACTGTTCGCCACGCAACTGTTTGCCAGGCAACAGCCATTCAACAAATCACCAGTCAGACAACAGCAGCATTTTCAGCAGTGAACCTGCAACCCACGCCGATCAAGGCCTGCAGCCGTTGGTACAGCTCTTGCTGAACACGTTGCACCCCACCTGCTATGAACCACTGTTGATAAAGGAACTGTTCATGACCCGTCCCCTGAATGTCGTCGCCCTCTCCGGCGGAACCTGGCGTCCGTCCCGTACCCTCGTGCTGACCCAAGCCGTACTGGCTGAGCTGGCGACCTTACTGCCGATCCAGACCACCCTGATCGAATTGGGCGACATTGCCCGGCCCCTGGGTGGTGCGCTGTCACGCGATGAATTGCCCGCCGAGGTCGAAGCCCAACTGGTGGCCATCGAACAGGCCGACCTGCTGATCGTCGCTGCACCGGTCTATCGCGGTTCCTACCCTGGCCTGCTCAAGCACCTGTTTGACCTGATTGGCCTCAACGCCCTGATCAACACACCGGTACTGCTCGCCGCCACCGGCGGCAGTGAACGCCACGCGCTGGTCCTCGATCATCAACTGCGTCCGCTGTTCAGCTTCTTCCAGGCCCTCACCCTACCGATCGGCGTGTACGCCACAGAGGCCGACTTCACCGACTACCAAATAACCAGTGAGCCCTTGAAGGGCCGGATACGTCTTGCGGCAGAACGCGCAGCGCCGTTGTTTGCTGCGCACTCCCCCTCTCTGCTGAAAATCGCTTAAGGATTGGTCATGGATGTTTTCTGGTTTCTGCCGACACATGGCGACGGTCATTACCTGGGTACCACCCAAGGTGCACGGCCGGTCACCCTCAATTATCTGAAGCAAGTCGCGCAGGCGGCTGACAGCCTGGGTTACCACGGCGTGCTGATTCCTACCGGCCGCTCATGCGAAGACTCCTGGGTCATCGCCTCGGCGCTGGTGCCGCTGACCGAACGCCTGCGTTTCCTGGTGGCAATTCGCCCGGGCATCATCTCGCCGACCGTTTCTGCCCGCATGGCGGCGACCCTGGATCGCCTGTCCAACGGCCGCTTGCTGATCAATGTGGTCACCGGCGGCGATCCCGATGAGAACCGCGGCGACGGCAGCTTCCTCGACCACAGCGAACGCTACGAAGTCTCCGACGAATTCCTACAGATCTGGCGCCGCGTGTTGCAGGGCGAGTCAGTAGATTTCGAAGGCAAACACCTGCGCGTGCAGAACGCCAAGGCCCTTTACCCACCGGTGCAGAAGCCTTATCCACCGCTGTATTTCGGCGGCTCCTCCGATGCCGCCCACGACCTCGCCGCCGAACAGGTGGATGTGTACCTGACCTGGGGCGAGCCGCCCGCCGCCGTCGCCGAAAAACTCGCAGATGTGCGTGAGCGCGCTGCCCGCCACGGGCGTACGGTGAAGTTCGGCATTCGCCTGCACGTGATCGTGCGCGAGACCGAAGAGGACGCGTGGAAAGCTGCCGACAAGCTGATCGAGCACATCAGCGACGACACCATCGCCGCTGCGCAAAAATCCTTCTCGCGCTTTGATTCCGAAGGCCAACGCCGTATGGCCGCCCTGCACGACGGGCGCCGCGACAACCTGGAAATCGCCCCCAACCTGTGGGCCGGTGTCGGCCTGGTGCGCGGCGGTGCCGGTACCGCGCTGGTGGGCAACCCGCAGCAAGTGGCCGAACGCATCAAGGAATACGCCGACCTGGGCATCGAGAGCTTCATCTTCTCCGGCTACCCGCACCTGGAAGAAGCCTATCGCTTTGCCGAGCTGGTGTTCCCGCTGCTGCCGGAACCCTATGCCAGCCTGGCCGGACGCGGCATCACCAACCTCACTGGCCCGTTCGGCGAAATGATTGCCAACGATGTTCTGCCAGCCAAGGCCTGATCGGCGCAGCAGCGGGAGCGGCATTGGTCGTTCCCGCTTATAAAGAGGAAACCCCGTGACAGCCAAACCCCACAGCGTCCTGCCATCACCGTTGCAGACCGCCAGATTGCTGGTCGCCGAATTCGCCCTCACCGCCGTCGAACGCGACGAGCGCGGTGGCACTCCCAAGACCGAACGTGATGCCCTGCGCCAAAGCGGCCTGCTGGCCCTGAGCATTCCCACCCAATACGGTGGCCTCGGCGCCCGCTGGGGTGACACCCTGGCCATCGTGCGCGAGTTCGCCAAGGTCGACAGCTCCATTGCCCACGTCTTCGGCTTCCACCACCTGATGCTCGCCACCGTGCGCCTGTTCTCGCGGCCGGACCAGTGGCAACCGTGGTTCGAACAGACCGCGCGCAAAAACTGGTTCTGGGGCAACGCCCTCAACCCATTGGACACACGCACGGTGGTCAAGGACTTCGGCGGCTGGCGTGAGTTCTCCGGCAAAAAGAGCTTCTGCTCCGGCGCCAGCGACTCGGAAATGCTGATTGCCTCGGCGGTGGATGAAAGCGCCGGCGGCAAGCTGCTGATCGCCGCCATCCCCAGCGGACGCAGTGGCATCACCCTGCACAACGACTGGAACAACATCGGCCAACGCCAGACCGACAGCGGTAGCGCCAGCTTCGAACGGGTGCGCGTCGAGGAGTCGGAATTGCTGCTCGACCCGGGCCCGCTGAGCACGCCTTTTGCCTGCCTGCGCCCGCTGATCGCCCAGTTGACCTTCACCCATATGTTCCTCGGCATCGCCGAAGGTGCATTCGAAGAAGCACGCAACTACACGCTCACCGAGACCCGTTCCTGGCACAAGTCCTCGACCGAAGACGTGCGCCAGGACCCTTACGTGTTGCATCACTACGGCGAATTCTGGGTGGCGCTGGAAGGCGTGCGTCTATTGGTGGAGCGTGCCGCCGAATTGCTCGACCACGCCTGGGCCAAAGGCCCCCACCTCAGCGAACACGAACGCGGCCAACTGGCGATTGCCATTGCGACCGCCAAGGTCGCCGCCACCCGCCAAGGCCTGGACCTGTGCAGCCGCCTGTTTGAAGTCACCGGCGCACGCTCCACCCACGCTTCACTGCGTCTGGACCGCCATTGGCGCAACCTGCGCACACAAACCCTGCACGACCCGGTCGACTACAAACTCCACGAACTGGGGGACTGGGCGTTGAACCAATCCCTGCCGATTCCGACGTTCTACTCATAAAAAGAGGTGCCCATGCAGCTTCTAACCTTACCGCCCTCGCCCGCCCTCGCGACGTCGATTCGCGCCACGGCGCAGGTCTTCGAAGACCCGAAATCCAAGGCGCTGCTCGACCATATCCAGCAAGTGGCGCCCAGCGAAGCCAGCGTGCTGATCATCGGCGAGACCGGAACCGGTAAAGAGCTGGTGGCGCGCCATATCCACAACCTCAGCGCGCGGCGCAACCGGCCGTTCGTAGCGGTGAACTGCGGCGCGTTCTCTGAATCCCTGGTGGAAGCCGAGCTGTTCGGCCATGAAAAAGGCGCGTTTACCGGCGCCCTGAGTGCCAAGGCCGGCTGGTTCGAAGAGGCAGATGGTGGCACCTTGTTCCTCGATGAAATCGGCGATTTGCCGATGCCCATCCAGGTCAAGTTGCTGCGGGTGCTGCAGGAGCGTGAAGTGGTGCGCCTGGGTTCGCGTAAGAGCATTGCGATCGATGTGCGCGTACTGGCCGCCACCAACGTACAACTGGAAAAGGCCATCAACGCCGGGCACTTCCGCGAAGACCTCTACTACCGCCTTGACGTGGTCAGCCTCGAGCTCAGCCCGCTGCGCGAGCGCCCCGGCGATATCCTGCCGCTGACCCGGCATTTTATCGAAGCCTACAGCCAGCGCCTGGGCTACGGCCCGATCACCATCAGCCGCGAAGCCGAACACAAGCTAAAGAGCTACAGCTGGCCGGGCAATATCCGCGAGCTGGAAAACGTGATTCACCACACCCTGCTGATCTGCCGTAACGGCGTGATCGAACGCGACGACCTGCGCCTGTCGAACATGCGCATCGAGCGCCAGGACGACAGCCAGCACGGCACCGACAACAGCGCTGAGGCCTTGCTGGAGCGCGCGTTTCAAAAGCTCTTCGAAGAACAGGCCGGCGCCCTGCACGAAAAGGTCGAAGATGCGCTATTGCGCGCCGCCTACCGCTTCAGCCATTACAACCAGGTGCACACCGCCAACCTGCTGGGGCTGAGCCGCAACGTCACGCGCACGCGCCTGATCAAGATCGGCGAGTTGGCGGTAAACAAGCGCCGCCCCGGGGAAAATGTGCAAGGCGAACGGATGCTGCATCTATCCATTTAGCCGGCAGTGCAACGCGTTGTCATGGCTGCGCTCGAAACTGCGCAGCACCTGGAACGAACCGAAGGTCACGGCCGTGGCCTGGTGCGCGCGAATCAGCGTCCAGAAATCCTCCTCGCCATGCTCAAAGCACTGGAACGCCGCTTCACCGTCCTCGCGGGAACGCCACTGCAGGTAATTGAGCACCCGCCGCCCGTCTTCGCTGACCTGCACACTCGCATTGATAAAACCGCCATGGCCCTGGGCCAGGCGCTCGCTTTGGGTGGACAAGGCGGCCACCAGCGCCACTTGTTGCTGGGGTTCGATGTGAAATTCGATCAACTGAGTGAAGCTGCGATTCTTCTCAGATACCTGCATGAAAACTCCCCTTTCTCTGTAGGCAGAATCTTGCGATTCAATGTCACGCAGGGTAAAACCTCTAGTTAAGTCAAGGTCAAGCGCTTAATCGGAGTTTTCATGATTACCAAGGAACTCACCGTGGGCCAACTGGCAGCCCGCAGCGGCGTGGCCGTCACGGCCCTGCACTTCTATGAAAACAAGGGGCTGATCAAGAGTCATCGCACTGCCGGCAATCAACGGCGCTATCCCCGGGATGTACTGCGCCGGGTGGTGGTGATCAAGATCGCCCAGCGCCTGGGAATTCCGTTGGCGACGATTGGCGAGGCCTTGCAGACGCTGCCGAATGGACGCACGCCCAACGCTCAAGACTGGGAGCGCTTGTCCGCGCGGTGGCGGGAAGACCTGGATGAACGCATCAATAAGCTGATGCTGCTGCGCGACAAGCTCAATGGCTGCATTGGTTGCGGGTGCCTGTCGATGGACGCGTGCCCGCTGCGTAACCAGGATGACCAGCTCGCTGAGCGCGGGCCGGGGGCTCAGTTGCTGGAACCCAGTTGAGCATCCCCTGGTCGGGACCGACAGAGCCCTTGATTGGCGTGGCCTATAGTGAAAAGGCCGGTTCACCACCACCCCAATCAAGGAGAACGATATGAGCGTTAAACCTATTCCGGAGGGTTATCACAGCGTCACGCCCTATATGGGCATCGACAAAGCCTCAGAGGCTATCGAGTTTTACAAAAAAGCCTTCGGCGCCACCCAGATCATGCGCCTGGACATGCCCGATGGCAGGGTTGGCCATGCTGAGCTGCGCATTGGTGATTCGGCGATCATGCTGGGCACGCCCTGCGATCAGATGTCCCTGGGCAATCCGACTGAAAGCACGAGTGTGGCCTTGCATCTGTATGTGAACGACGTGGACGCGCAGTTCAAACAAGCCGTCGCAGCCGGCGCCAGCGTGGTGTCCGAACCAGAGGACCGCTTCTATGGCGACCGCTCGGGCAGCGTGAAGGATCCCTACGGTCACCTCTGGTACCTCGCCACCCGCAAGGAAGACCTCAGCGAAGAACAGATCCGTCAACGCGCCATGGAGATGTTCCAGCAAGACTGAGCATCGGGGCCGGTTCGCCGGCTCCTCCCCACCTCATGATCAACCCCTGCACGCCTTAAACCCACTGAATGTGAACCTGAAACATTTTCTTTCATATCGGCCTTGGGGATTTCTCATTCTCATCCGTCTTAATTTAGATACAGCCCGTCGCGTCAGCAAAAGCTACGACTGGCCTTTTTCGGGCCTCTTTCGCCCCCCTCTGATCAAGACCCTCATTCACATGTCCAAGAAGTCACGCTCAAAACTCTGGTTTCTCGTACATAGCTGGCTGGCCTTGCCCATCTGGTTCTTTGTACTGATCGTCTGCGTCACCGGCACCCTGGCGGTGGTCAGCCAGGAAATCGTGTGGCTGGCCAACCCGGACATCCGTGCGAGCAAGCCGTCGGATGATGCCGAGCCGCTGAGCTACGACCAGGTGATCAGCGCCATCAAGCGGGCCGAACCCCAGGTAATCGTGCAGTCTCTCAGTCGTCCGGACGAATCGCACTTTGCCCTGAGTGTCGACCTCAGCTACCCCGACGGTCGCTCGGTAGAGGTCTACGTCAACCCGTACACCGGGGCGATCCAGGGCATCAGCCCATCGTTCGACTTCCGTCAGTTCACCCGCGCCCTGCATGGTTGGTGGCTGGTGCCGTTTACCAATGGCTTCAGCTGGGGCTGGTACCTGGTGTCGCTGCTCGGTTTGCCGTTACTGGCCTCACTGGTCACCGGGCTGGTGGTGTACAAGCGCTTCTGGAAAGGCTTTTTCAAGCCGACCCTGCGTATCCGCCACGGCGCGCGAATTTTCTGGGGCGACTTCCACCGTCTGAGCGGTATCTGGTCGATCTGGTTTATTGCGGTGATTTCCATCACCGGCACCTGGTTCCTGATCCAGGCAATCCTGGGTGATAACCAGATCTCCATCTCCAGCGAGCCCATCGTCCCGGTGATCGCCCGTGAAAAAGTCCCAACCTCAGCCCCAGGCGTGCCGGCACCGATGATTCCCGTGGATGAGGCGATCGCGATCGCTACCCAACGTATCCCGGGGCTGGAGGCGAGTTTCGTGAGCCTGCCGCTCAATGCCTACAGCCACCTGCAAATCGGCGGGCGAGGCTGGTATCCGCTGATGTTCCAGACCGCGCAGATCAACCCGTATGACGGTGAAATCGCCTCGTCGCACCTGCTGTCCGACCGCACCAAGCTGGAGTTCGTCACCGAATCCATGCGGCCCCTGCACACCGGCGACTTCGGTGGCCTCTGGATCAAGCTGATCTGGGCGTTCTTCGGCCTCGTGCTGAGCATGATGGTCCTGAGCGGCTTGCTGATCTGGACCAAGCGCACTGCCCTGGCCACCCTCAACGCTCTCAAGCGCGAAGCCAAGACGCAACGTGCGCCGGCGTCCATCCCGGCCATGCAGGCTGAAACCTCGGAGGCCAACTCATGAGCAAGTCCGCTAACGCTACCCCGCCTTCACCGTTGCGGTCCTTTTGGCTGAAATGGCGTTTCCACATCAATGTCCTGTTGTTGCTGGTACCGCTGGGCTTTATGCCCAAATACTTCGCCGATGCCGCGCTGTTTCGCGGTGATACCGGCATCGGCGAGCGTGTGGCCGGCGATGTGCAGGTCGGACCCTGGAGCCTCAAACTGGCCGAATTCCGCAATGAAGGCCCGCGCCCCGACCCGGCCGGCCCGATGAAGTTCTTCAATGCCGCCCTGTGTGACACCTGCGCCGACCAGGTCAAGGCCACGTACCTGCGCATCGGCAAACCGCGCAGCCTGCGTGCCGCCGGGGTGATTTTCTTCGGCACCCCGTACCGCATGGGTGCCGGCCTGCCCGTGCCGGAACGCACCCCCGTCGACGCCGAACTGTGGGTCACCATGGAAGGCTGGGACGGCACCATGCACCAGGGTTCCATCCCGTTGAGCCAGGCCTCGCCTGCCACCATTGCCTGGCTGAACAAGCAAGGAGTTAAACCATGACGTTCAAGCGCCTGTCCCGCGCCGCGCTGTTGCTGTGCGCCGGTTTCAGTACCACAGCCTTTGCCCACAACCCGATGTGCGAATGCAAGGAAATCCCCGGCGAGCAGATCCAGTGCAAAGGCGGTTTCTCCGACGGCAGCGGCGCCCCCGGCGTGACCCTGGATGTGATCGGCTACGACGAAACCATCCTGGTGCCCGGCAAGCTCGGCCAGGACTCCACCCTGACCTTCAAAAAGCCCGCGTCCGAGTTCTACGTGCTGTTTGATGCCGGCCCCGGTCACGTGGTGGAAATCGACCAAGCGGATATCCAGGCTCAATGAGTACCACACAGGTTGTACGCCCCGCCGGTGCCGGCCACGAAACCCTCTACGTGCTGCTGCTGTGCCTGATCATCCTGGCGGTGGCGGGAACGGTGGTGGCGCTGCACGGTGAAACCCAGGAGGTCGCGGCGGTGCCCAGCCATCAACTGGACGCCCGCCGCGACCTGAGCGCCGCCGAACAAGGTATCTACGCCGACCTGCGGGTCACGCTGGATGAAATCCACGTGCTGCAGCAAGAGCAAAGCGCCCTGCCCACTCCCGAGCAACTGGCCGAAGAAGGCTTTGCGCCGTTTGCCCACGACGCCAGTTCGGTCAGTCGTGGCGACCATCGCTGGCAGTTGCTGGCGAATTCGGCCTACCTGGGACTGAGCCAGGCACCGACCACCAGTGGCTCGCTGCTCATGCGCGTGCAAGGTGACGAGCCGGACATCTGGCTCAACCGCAGCAAAGACCTGGCCACCCCCGCCGACCTCACTGACCAGGCGCTGATCGCAGCCGGCTGGCAGCAGGTGATCGCGCAATTCGATGCCGGCGTCACCCGCCAGCACCGCCACTGAACGAGAAGACCGATTGCCCATGTCTATTTCATCTCCCCTGTTGCGCGTATTTCTGGTTGGCCTGTTCAGCCTGATACTCGCTCCCCTCGCGAATGCCGAGGCGGCCAAACGCCTGCGTATCGGTATCACCCTGCACCCGTATTACAGCTACGTGGCCAATATCGTCGGCGACAAGGCAGAAGTGGTGCCGCTGATCCCGGCCGGCTTCAACCCCCACGCCTACGAGCCACGCGCCGAAGACATCAAGCGCATCGGCACCCTGGATGTGATCGTGCTCAACGGCGTCGGCCATGACGACTTCGCCGACCGCATGATCGCCACCAGCGAGCGCCCGGACATCCCGGTGATCGAAGCCAACGCCAATGTGCCGCTGCTGGCGGCTACCGGCAACGCCGCGCGTGGTGCCGGCAAGGTGGTCAACCCGCACACGTTCCTGTCGATCAGTGCGTCGATTGCCCAGGTCAACAACATCGCCCGGGAACTGGGCAAGCTCGACCCGGACAACGCCAAGACCTACACCCAGAACGCCCGCGCCTATGGCAAACGCCTGCGGCAGATGCGTGCCGATGCCCTGGCCAAGTTGACCGGCGCGCCCAACCCGGACCTGCGCGTCGCCACCGTGCACGCGGCCTACGATTACCTGCTGCGCGAGTTCGGCCTGGAAGTCACGGCCGTGGTCGAGCCGGCCCACGGTATCGAGCCGAGCCCCAGCCAGTTGAAGAAAACCATCGATGAACTGCGCGCCCTGGACGTGAAGGTGATCTTCTCGGAGCTGGATTTCCCGTCCACTTACGTCGACACCATCCAGCGCGAATCCGGGGTCAAGCTGTACCCGCTGTCACATATTTCCTACGGCGAATACAGCGCTGAAAAATACGAAGTGGAAATGACCGGCAACCTCAACACCGTGGTGCGGGCGATTCAGGAGTCGGGGGCATGACCGCAGCGGAACAACTTAACGTCGCCTGCGTCGGTCCGACCCTCGACTTCGACAAGGTGTCCCTGACCCTGGGCCGCACCGTGATCCTCGACGGCGTGAGCTTCCAGGTGCAGCCGGGCAGTGTTCATGCGCTGGTGGGCCCCAACGGCGGCGGTAAGAGCTCGCTGATCAAGACCCTGCTGGGACAAACGCCGCACCAGGGTCGGTTAAGCCTGCAGTGGCCGTCCACGCCCGGCACCATCGGTTATGTGCCCCAGGCGCTGGAGTTCGACCGTGGTTTGCCGATGACCGTCGACGATTTCATGGCCGCCATGTGTCAGCGCCGTCCGGCGTTTCTGGGGTTGTCCAAACAGTACGCCGCCGCGATTGGCGAGGCGCTGGAACGGGTCGGCATGCAGGACAAGCGCAAGCGCCGCATGGGCGCACTGTCTGGCGGCGAGCGCCAGCGCGTGTTGTTGGCCCAGGGGTTGATTCCCGCGCCGCAACTGCTGGTCCTCGATGAACCGATGTCGGCCCTCGATGAGGCCGGCATCCAGGTGTTCGAACGCTTGCTCAGTGACTGGCGCCTGGCCGGGATCACCGTGCTATGGATCGAGCACGACCTGGAAGCCGTGGGCCGCCTGGCCGACCGCGTCACCGGCCTGAACCGCCGCCTGCTGTTCGACGCCACGCCGAAAGAGGCGCTGACGCCGGACCGCTTGCTGACACTGTTCTCTACCCATCCTCGGAGCACGGCGCAATGAGTTATGAAGCGTTTCGCCTGATGGTCCAGGGCTGGGCATCGTCCGGTTACCTGCCGGAAGCGCTGGCCTATGGTTTTGTCGTCAACGCCCTGCTCGCCGGCCTGCTGATCGGCCCGGTGCTGGGCGGCCTGGGCACGCTGGTGGTGGTCAAGCGCTTTGCGTTTTTCTCCGAAGCGGTCGGTCATGCCGCGCTGACCGGCGTGGCCGTGGGCATTCTGCTGGGCGAGCCCTACACCGGCCCCTATGGCAGCCTGTTCGGTTACTGCCTGTTGTTCGGCATCCTGCTCAACTACCTGCGCAACCGCACCGGCCTGGCGCCAGACACCTTGATCGGCGTGTTCCTGTCGGTGTCCCTGGCACTGGGCGCCAGCCTGCTGCTGATCCTGGCGGGCAAGATCAACGTGCACATCCTCGAAAACGTGCTGTTCGGTTCGGTGCTGACGGTCAACGGCAACGACTTGCTGGTACTGGCGATTGTCGGCGCCCTGGTGATGGCGCTGGCGCTGCCGCTGTACAACCGCATCATGCTCGCCAGCTTCAACCCGCAATTGGCGGCGGTGCGTGGCGTGGCGGTGAAGACCCTGGACTACCTGTTCGTGATCCTGGTGACGCTGATCACCGTGGCGGCAGTCAAGGTCATTGGCGCCATCCTGGTGGGCGCGCTGCTGGTGATTCCGGCCGCGGCGGCACGCTTGCTGAGCCAGTCGCTCAAAGGCTTCTTCTGGATCTCGGTGGTGATCGCCACCGTCAGCACCCTGTGCGGGATCCTGTTGCCGATCATCTTCGACCTGCCCATCCCCTCCGGTGCCGCGATCATCCTGATGGCCGGTATCGCCTTTGCCTTTGCCGCCATCGCGCGCGGCACCGTGCCCAGCCTTAAAGGGAACCTTGGATAATGCGCTCCGTTCTTCAACCTCTGGCGCTCGCCATCGCCTGCTTCATTACCACGCCGTTGATGGCCGCCAACGAGGGCAAGCCTGCTGCTCACGCGGCAAAACCGGTCAAAGTCCTGGCCTCGCTGCCGATCACCTACGGCCTCGCGCAGGTGCTGCTCAAGGGCACCGACGTGCAGCTTGAGCGCGCGGCCCCCGCCAACCTGCCGGGCTCGCGACAGGTGTCGTACTTCACCGGGCGTGGCGCGACGGCACTGAACACCCTGGCCCAGGACGCCGACGCCGCCATCGGCCTGCGCTCGCTGTGGGCCGATGACCCGCTCTACCCCGTGGCCCGGCGCAGCAATATCCGCATCGTCGAAATCGATGCCGCACGCCCGGTGGATGGCGGCTTGCCGGGAATCGCCGTGCAACCTGGCGTCACCGATGGTTTGAACAGCCAGCCGTGGCAATCGAGCAACAACCTGGGACGCATGGCCGATGTCCTGGCCGCCGACCTGAGCCGCCTGGCCCCGGGCGCCAAGGCGAAGATCGACGCCAACCTGGCCGCCCTCAAGCAACGCCTGCTCAAGCTCAGCGCCGACAGCGAGGCGCGACTGGCCAAGGCGGACAACCTGAGTGTGGTCAGTTTGAGCGATCACTTTGCGTATCTAATCAGCAGTTTGAATCTGGAACTGCTCAGCACCGATGCCCGGCCCGACGCCGATTGGACGCCTGGGGCATTACAGAAACTCAGTGCAGCGCTGAAGGACAACGACGTGGCCGTAGTGCTGCATCATCGCCAGCCGAGTGACGCAGTGAAAGCCGCTATCACGGCAGGCGGCTCAACGCTGCTGGTGTTGAACGTAGACGGCGCGGACCCGGTATCGGAGCTGGAGGGCAATGTGGATCAGGTGATCAAGGCACTCACGGTGCACTCACTGTAGGAGCGAGCCCCCCGATCACACCACATCGACGCCGACATGAATCGCATCATGCCGCCAGAACTCCAGGTCGCAGTCGATCAACCGCTGGTGCTGGTCATAATTGACCCGGGCGATCCGCAAGCCCGGGCTGCCCACCGACATGCGCAATGCCGCCGCAGCCTCCACCGGCAATGAGGTCGGCACGATCTCGAAGCGCACCCGCCCGTAGTGCAAGTCGTACTTGCGCGCATACAACTCGGTCATCGACTGATTCAGGTCGCACTCAAGAATCCCCGGGAAATACTGCGGGTTCAGGTAGTGCTCCACGTATAACACCAGCCGCCCGTCAATCCGCCGCCCCCGGCAGATCTGGATCACGCGGGACAACGCTGGCAACTGCAGCCACGCACACACCGCCGCCGAGGCCGGTTGCAGCCGCGCACTGATGACTTCGGTGGACGCCACCCGCCCCTGGTCGTTGACCATGGCGTGAAAGTGACTGCGCTGCATCAGGTTGTAGGCCAGCCGAGGCGGCGAGACAAACCAGCCACGACGCTCCTCGCGATAAATCTGCCCTTGAGCCTCCAGTTGTAACAAGGCTTCCCGCACCGTAATTCGAGTGGTACCAAACAACTCGCTGAGCTTGCGCTCGGCGGGCAGCTTGCTTGCGGGCGGCAACAGGCCGTGGTCGATCTGCTCTTGCAGCGCCAGGCCAATGGATGTCACCGCCTTGATTGCCTCATCACGCATCAACGTTACCTATCTGGACTAGACCAGCACTGTTCAGGTGCACAAACCGCTGCATAAATGGGCTTGCACGACTGCCTGCCAGCCTAGGCACTCCTGATGACCGACAGATGACAGTCCCTGTCCCGTCCCTGCACCACACCCTGCAATACGCCGGCCAAGTCCAGTCCCTGCGGGCATTTGAGCATGGTCTACGCTAAGTCTGCGCCGAACGACATCAAGGCTTTAAAAACGACATCGACATGAAACTGTCATCCATCGCGTCTAGATTGGCTCAGGTATTGCTCTGACCTAGACCAACAACACCGTAGAAAACACCGCCGCGTTGAAAACGCCCAAAGGAGCTTCGGATGAAACAGCTTTTCCTGGCATCACTGTTAGGCTCGACCATTGCCATGTGCACCGCCGCCATGGCCGCTGATACCGATTTAAAAACTCTGGAAGCCGCCGCGAAAGCGGAAGGTGCCGTCAACAGCGTCGGCATGCCCGATGACTGGGCCAACTGGAAAGGCACCTGGGAAGACCTGGCCAAGACCTACGGCCTCAAGCACATCGACACCGACATGAGCTCGGCCCAGGAAATCGCCAAGTTCAAAGCCGAAAAAGACAACGCCAGCGCTGACATCGGCGACGTAGGCGCCGCCTTCGGCCCGATCGCGGTGAAGCAGGAAGTCACCCAGCCGTATAAACCTTCTACCTGGGCTTCGGTGCCGGATTGGGCGAAAGACAAGGACGGTCACTGGGCCCTGGCCTACACCGGCACCATCGCGTTCATCGTCAACAAGAAGCTGCTGCACGGCTCCGAAGTCCCTACCAGCTGGGCTGACCTGCAAACCGGCAAATACAAAGTCTCGGTGGGTGACGTGAGCACTGCGGCCCAGGCCTCCAACGCCGTACTCGCCGCCGCCATCGCCAATAAAGGCGATGAAAAGAACATCGCCCCCGGCCTGCAATTCTTCACCAAGATCGCCCAGCAAGGTCGCCTCGGCCTGTCCAACCCGACCATCGCCACCATGGAAAAAGGCGAAGTCGAAGTGGGGATCGTCTGGGACTTCAACGGCCTGAGCTACAAAGCCAAGATGGCCAACCCGGATGACTACGTGGTGTTGATCCCATCGGACGGCTCGGTGAAATCCGGCTACACCACCATCATCAACAAATACGCCAAGCACCCGAACGCCGCCAAGCTGACCCGCGAATACATCTTCAGCGACGCCGGCCAACTCAACCTGGCGCGTGGCAACGCACGTCCGATCCGTGCTGAAACCGACCTGAAACTGCCGGCCGACATTGCCAAGAACCTGATCCCGGGCGAGCAATACACCAAGGCCAACCCGCAGCCGATCAAGGATGCCGATGCCTGGGAAGCGACGTCCAAAAAGCTGCCTCAGCTGTGGAACGAGCAGGTCATCGTAGAGATGAAGTAAGGGTTTATCCCACATTGGAGCTCCAGTGGAGATCCAATGTGGGAGGGGGCTTGCCCCCGATAACGGTGAATCAGCTAACAAATCCGTTGAATGACACACCGCTATCGGGGGCAAGCCCCCTCCCACATTTTTGACCCCGTTCCTCCAGAGGAATTGAGCCAAGTCAATCATTGCGGAGCGTCGCCCCCCATGAAGCACCCAGTCATCCTTGTCGTGCTCGACGGCCTGAACTTCGAGGTTGCCCGGCACACAATGGGGCACTTGCAGGCCTATGTCGGCGCAGGACGCGCAGCCCTCTACACGCTGGAATGTGAACTGCCCGCCCTGTCCCGCCCGCTGTATGAATGCATCCTCACCGGTGTGCCACCGATCCACAGCGGTATCGTGCACAACCAGGTCTCGCGCCTGTCCAACCAGCGCAGCATTTTCCATTACGCCACCGACGCGGGTCTTACCACTGCCGCGGCGGCTTACCATTGGGTCAGCGAGTTGTATAACCGCACGCCCTTTCTCGCCGCACGGGATCGTCATACCGACGACAAGGCGCTGGCGATCCAGCACGGGCATTTCTACTGGAATGACCACTACCCGGATTCCCACCTGTTCGCCGACGCCGAAAGCCTGCGGCTCAGGCACGCGCCGGACTTCCTGGTGGTGCACCCGATGAACATCGACGACGCCGGCCACAAGCACGGCCTCGACACACCGCAGTACCGCAACAGCGCACGCTCGGCCGACATCCTCCTGGCCGACTACCTGCAAGCCTGGCTCGATGCCGGTTACCAGGTGCTGGTGACCGCCGACCACGGCATGAACAACGACCGCTCCCACAACGGCCTGCTGCCGGAAGAACGGGAAGTGCCGCTGTTCGTCCTCGGCGATGCCTTCAGCCTGGACGCCGGGGCCACACCGAAACAGACCGACCTGTGCGGCACCGTCTGCGAACTGCTGGGCGTACCCCACGACAAACCTGTGTGCCGGGAGTTACTGAAGTGAGTTCAATATCCCGCGGCAAATGGCTGGCGCTGCTGTGCCTGGTGCCTTTCGCGCTGTTTTTTATCGTGTTCGAGATCGCCCCGCTGGTATGGGTGCTGATCAATAGTCTGCAAACCGAAGAAACCGGGTGGGGCGTGGACAACTTCACGCGCATCTTCAGTTCGAAGTTCTACCTGCAGGCCATCCAGTTCAGCCTGGAGATCAGCTTCTACTCGAGCATCTTCGGCATCATCATCGCCACGCTGGGCAGTTACTCCCTCCGCCGGGTGGATTCGCCGCTGCGCAACTTCGTCACCGCCTTCGCCAACATGACCAGCAACTTTGCCGGCGTGCCCCTGGCCTTCGCGTTCATCATTTTGCTGGGGTTCAACGGCAGCATCACCATCATGCTCAAGCAAGCCGGGATCATTCAGGACTTCAACCTGTACTCCAAGACCGGCTTGATCATCCTCTATACCTACTTCCAGATTCCGCTCGGCGTGCTGCTGCTCTACCCCGCCTTTGACGCACTGCGCGAAGACTGGCGTGAGTCGGCGGCCCTGCTCGGCGCCAATGGCTGGCAGTTCTGGCGACATATCGGCTTGCCGGTGCTCACCCCGGCGCTACTGGGCACGTTCGTGATCCTGCTGGCCAATGCCCTGGGTGCCTACGCGACGGTCTACGCCTTGACCACCGGTAACTTCAACGTGCTGCCGATTCGTATCGCCGGCCTGGTGTCGGGGGATGTATCCCTCGATCCGAACATGGCCAGCGCCCTGGCCGTGGTGCTGGTGGCGCTGATGACCGTGGTCACCGTGGTCCATCAACTGCTGCTCAAGAGGAGCTACCATGTCTCGCGCTGAAGCCGGCCCGGCCTCCCTCTACCACCGCGTGGTGGTGTACCTGTTGTTCGCGATCCTGGTGCTGCCGCTGATCGGCACCTTTGTCTACTCCATTGCCAGCAGTTGGTCGGCGACCATTCTGCCGGCTGGCTTCACGGTGAAATGGTATGTGCAACTGTGGAGTGACCCACGCTTCCTGATGGCCTTCGGGCAATCCTTGCTGGTGTGCGTGGGTGCGCTGATCCTGTCGGTGGTGTTGATCCTGCCGCTGCTGTTCGTGGTGCATTACCACTTTCCCAAGCTCGACGCCTTGATGAACATCCTGATCCTGCTGCCGTTTGCGGTGCCGCCGGTGGTGTCGTCGGTGGGCCTCCTGCAGCTGTACGGTTCCGGGCCGTTGGCGATGGTGGGCACGCCGTGGATCCTGATCGGCTGCTACTTCACCGTGGCGCTGCCGTTCATGTACCGGGCGATCACCAACAACCTGCAAGCCATCAACCTGCGCGACCTGATGGACGCCTCGCAACTGCTTGGCGCCAGCACCTGGCAAGCCGCGATCTTCGTGGTGCTGCCCAACCTGCGCAAAGGCCTGATGGTGGCGCTGCTGCTGTCGTTCTCGTTCCTGTTCGGTGAGTTCGTGTTCGCCAATATCCTCGTGGGCACTCGCTACGAAACCCTGCAGGTGTACCTGAACAACATGCGCAACAGCAGCGGCCACTTCACCAGCGCCGTCGTGATTTCCTATTTCTTCTTTGTGCTGGTGCTGACCTGGGCCGCCAATATCTTGAACAAGGACAAAAGCCAATGAGCTTCGTCAGCGTCCAACACCTGCAAAAAAGCTACGCCGGCACCCCGGTGTTCAGTGACATCAACTGCGAAGTCGCCAAGGGCGAGTTCGTCACCCTGCTCGGCCCATCCGGTTGCGGCAAGTCCACCCTGCTGCGCTGCATCGCCGGCCTGACGTCAGTGGACAGTGGGAAAATCCTGCTGGACGGCCAGGACATCGTTCCGCTGAGCCCGCAAAAACGCAACATCGGCATGGTGTTCCAGAGCTACGCGCTGTTCCCCAACATGACTGTGGAACAGAACGTCGCCTTCGGCCTGCGCATGCAAAAGGTCAACGCCGATGAAAGCCACAAGCGCGTGCAGGAAGTGCTGCAACTGGTGGAACTCAAGGACCTGGCCGGCCGCTACCCGCACCAGATGTCCGGTGGCCAGTGCCAACGTGTGGCCCTGGCCCGCTCACTGGTCACTCGCCCGCGCCTGTTGCTGCTGGATGAACCGTTGTCGGCGCTGGATGCACGGATTCGCAAGCACCTGCGCGAACAGATCCGCCAGATCCAGCGCGAACTGGGGTTGACCACGATCTTCGTAACCCATGACCAGGAAGAAGCCCTGACCATGTCGGACCGGATCTTCCTGATGAACCAGGGCAAGATCGTGCAAAGCGGCGATGCAGAGACCCTCTACACCGCACCGGTGGATGTATTCGCCGCCGGTTTTATCGGCAACTACAACCTGCTGGACGCCGACAAGGCCAGCCAACTGCTGCAACGCCCGATCAGCGGGCGCATCGCGATTCGCCCGGAGGCCATCGAACTGAGCCACAACGGCGAACTCGACGCGCTGGTGCGCAGCCACAGCCTGCTGGGCAACGTGATTCGCTACCGCATCGAAGCCCGTGGCGTGGAATTGGTGGTGGACGTGCTCAACCGCTCGGCGGACGATCTGCACCCGGACGGCCAGCGCCTGGCACTTTCCATCGACCCCAGTGCGCTGTGTGAAGTAGCCTGAGCAGCAGTGAATTTTGAGAGAGCGTAACGGATGGCATTGGTAATTTTTGATTTGGACGACACCCTGATCCATGGCGACTGCGCCACCCTCTGGAGCGAACAGATGGGTCGCCTGGGCTGGGTCGACCCGGAGTCGTTCATGCGCAGGAACAACGAGCTGATGGACGCCTACAGCCGGGGCGAACTGGCCATGGAAGACTTCATGGACTTCAGCCTGGAGCCGATGATCGGCCGCACCCCGGAGGAAATCGACCACTTGGTGGAGCCCTGGGTCGAGGATGTGATTGAGCCGCTGATCTACAGCGACGCCACCAGGACCATCGCCCGCCACCGCGCGAACGGCGACCGGATCCTGGTGATCTCCGCATCGGGGACTCACCTGGTGAAACCGATCGCCGCGCGCATCGGTATCGATGAAGTGCTGGGAATTGAGCTGGAGATCAGTCATGGCGTGTACAGCGGCCGTACCGTGGGTGTACTCACCTACCGCGAAGGCAAGATCACACGCTTGCTGGAATGGTTGGAGCAGGAAGGCGAGACGCTGGACGGCGCGTACTTCTATTCGGATTCGCGCAATGACTTGCCGTTGCTGTTGAAGGTGGATCACCCGCAGGTGGTGAACCCGGATCCGGTGCTGCGCGAGCATGCCGAGAAGGCCGGCTGGCCAATCCACCACTGGGTCTGACACCGCCTATCCAGACTTGAAATCCAATCAAATGTGGGTGGGAGCTTGCTGCCGATGGCGGTGTATCAGTGAAGAATATTTCATCTGACACACCGCCATCGGGAGCAAGTCGAATCGTCGCACCGCCCCTCCCACATCGACCCTATTCCAATCCGGGATCAGGTGAGGCTTTCGTCAATCACCAACACCAACTTCCCGGCAATCTGATTGGTCGCCAACTCCGCAAACGCCGCCTCGGCATCCTTGATCGGGAACGTCTTGGCCAATTGCGGGCTCAGACGCCCTTCGGCAAACAACGGCCATACATGCTGGCTCAGGTCGCTGAACAGGTCGGCCTTGAACTGATCGTCACGGCTGCGCAGGGTCGAGCCCAACAACTGAATACGCTTGCCCAGCACCTGGGCCAGGTCCAACTGCGCCTCGCGGCCGCCCATCAAGCCAATCAATACCCAGCGACCGTCCAGCGCCAGCAGCTTGAGGTCCAGCGCGGCGTAGTCGCCGCCGACCGGATCGAGGATCACATCGAATGGCCCGAAATCCCGCAGCCCTTCGATACCGTCAGTACGTACTACGCCGCCCTGGGCGCCCAAGTCTTCACAGTAGGCCAGGCGCTGCACCGAGCCGACACTGACCCAGCACGGGCTGCCAAATGCCTTGCACAACTGGATCGCCGCCGAGCCCACGCCACTGGCACCGGCATGCAGCAACACCTTCTCACCGGGCTTGAGGCCCGCCAACTGGAACAGATTGAGCCACGCCGTGCTGTACACCTCAGGCAACGCCGCCGCTTCGACCAGCGACACACCTTCCGGTACCGGCAACACGTGCCGTGCATCCACCACCACTTCTTCGGCCATGCCGCCACCGGCCAGCAGCGCACAAACGCGATCGCCCACTTGCCAGGACGCGCCTGCGCCCACTTCACTGATTACCCCGGAGCACTCAAGGCCGAGCACAGGGCTGGCGCCAGGTGGTGGCGGATAGAGCCCGGCACGCTGCAATAAATCGGCACGATTAAGGCCAGCAGCTGCCACGCGAATGCGCACCTGGCCTACATCACATGTAGGACTTGGTTCGTCCAACCACTCCACATGACCTTCAACGCCTTGCAATGCTTTCACAGTGCCTCCATAGTGAGTCTGGACTGAGCCCGTAGCAGTAGCGTCGGGCTTTTTGCATTATGCGACCGGCCCCTATGGAACCGGCAACTTCAAAGACGGCCTAATATGCGTTATCAATTGCCCCCGCGTCGAATCAGCATGAAGCATCTGTTCCCCAGCACCGCCCTCGCTCTTTTCATTGGTATCGGCTTCGCGTCGATGTCGACCAATACGTTCGCAGCCAACAGCTGGGACAACCTTCAGCCGGACCGCGATGAGGTGATTGCCAGCCTTAACGTCGTCGAGTTGCTCAAGCGTCATCACTACAGCAAGCCGCCGTTGGACGACGCGCGCTCGGTGATCATCTACGACAGCTACCTCAAGCTGCTGGATCCGTCGCGCAGCTACTTCCTGGCCAGCGATATCGCTGAGTTCGACAAGTGGAAGACCCAGTTCGACGACTTCCTCAAAAGCGGCGACCTGCAGCCCGGCTTCACCATCTACAAGCGCTACCTGGACCGCGTCAAAGCGCGTCTGGATTTCGCCTTGGCTGAGCTGAACAAGGGCGTCGACAAACTCGATTTCACCCAGAAGGAAACCCTTCTGGTGGATCGCAAGGACGCGCCTTGGCTGACCAGCACCGCCGCCCTCGACGACCTGTGGCGCAAACGCGTCAAGGACGAAGTGCTGCGCCTGAAGATCGCCGGCAAAGAGCCCAAGGCCATCCAGGAGTTGTTGACCAAGCGCTACAAGAATCAGCTGGCGCGTCTGGACCAGACCCGTGCCGAAGATATCTTCCAGGCCTACATCAACACCTTCGCGATGTCCTACGATCCGCACACCAATTATCTGTCGCCAGATAACGCGGAAAACTTCGATATCAACATGAGTCTGTCGCTGGAAGGCATCGGTGCCGTCCTGCAAAGCGACAACGACCAAGTGAAGATCGTGCGTCTGGTCCCGGCCGGTCCGGCAGACAAGACCAAGCAGGTTGCGCCTGCCGACAAGATCATCGGTGTGGCCCAGGCCGACAAAGAGATGGTCGATGTGGTCGGCTGGCGCCTGGACGAAGTGGTCAAGCTGATCCGTGGGCCGAAAGGCAGCGTGGTGCGCCTGGAAGTGATTCCGCACACCAATGCCCCGAACGACCAGACCAGCAAGATCGTGTCCATCACCCGTGAAGCGGTGAAGCTCGAAGACCAGGCGGTGCAAAAGAAAGTCCTCAACCTCAAGCAGGATGGTAAGGACTACAAGCTGGGCGTGATTGAAATCCCGGCCTTCTACCTGGACTTCAAGGCCTTCCGTGCCGGCGACCCGGACTACAAGTCCACCACCCGCGACGTGAAGAAAATCCTTACCGAGCTGCAGAAGGAAAAAGTCGACGGCGTGGTCATCGACCTGCGCAACAACGGCGGCGGTTCCCTGCAGGAAGCCACCGAGCTGACCAGCCTGTTTATCGACAAGGGCCCGACCGTATTGGTACGCAATGCTGACGGCCGTGTCGACGTGCTCGAAGACGAGAACCCGGGCGCCTTCTACAAAGGCCCGATGGCGTTGCTGGTCAACCGCCTGTCAGCCTCGGCTTCGGAGATTTTCGCCGGCGCCATGCAGGACTATCACCGCGCGTTGATCATCGGCGGCCAGACCTTCGGCAAAGGCACCGTGCAGACCATCCAGCCGCTGAACCATGGCGAGCTCAAGCTGACGCTGGCCAAGTTCTACCGGGTTTCCGGGCAGAGCACCCAGCATCAGGGCGTCCTGCCGGACATCGATTTCCCGTCGATCATCGACACCAAGGAAATCGGCGAAAGCGCTCTGCCGGAAGCCATGCCTTGGGACACCATCCGCCCTGCGATCAAGCCGGCCTCGGACCCGTTCAAGCCGTTCCTGGCGCAATTGAAGGCTGATCACGATACCCGCTCCGCCAAGGATGCCGAGTTTGTGTTCATCCGCGACAAGCTGGCCCTGGCCAAGAAGCTGATGGAAGAAAAAACCGTCAGCCTCAATGAAGTGGACCGTCGTGCACAGCACTCCGACATCGAAAACAAGCAACTCGTATTGGAAAACATCCGCCGCAAGGCCAAGGGTGAAGAACCACTCAAGGAGCTGAAGAAAGAAGACGAAGATGCGCTGCCGACCGAGGCGGATAAAACCAAGCCGGAAGACGACGCTTACCTGGCCGAGAGCGGCCGGATCCTGCTGGACTACCTGAAAATCTCCAAACAGGTGGCCAAGCAGTAAATGATGGCGATTTAACGTGATCGCTCCTCGGAGTGTCATCATATAGACATCATTCTGTCGTGAAATGAAGGACCGCAGGCGTAACGCCTGCGGTCCTTTTTTTTCGATCGAGATCGCCATGACTATGACCGAACAGCTGAGTGCATTGGGCTCTATCCTGGCTCAAGGCAGTTTGCACAGCCTGTTCCAACCGATCATCTGCCTGTCAGAACGGCGCATCCTTGGCTACGAAGCCCTCAGCCGCGGCCCGTCGAACAGCCCGCTGCACTCGCCCATCGCCCTGTTCTCGGTGGCGCGCCACGCCGGGCGCCTCAGCGAACTGGAAATGACCTGCCGCGAAAGCGCATGCCGACGCTTCAGCGAGCAAAAGCTGCCGGGCAAGCTGTTCCTGAATGTATCGCCGGAATCCTTGATGGACACGGCTCACCAGCCGGGGCGCACGCTGCAATTGCTACGCGACTTCGGGATTCCACCCAGCCAAGTGGTGATCGAGCTCACCGAGCAAACACCCACCGACGATTTCGACCTGCTGCAAACCGCCCTGCACCATTACCGTGATATGGGCTTCGCCATCGCGCTTGATGACCTGGGCGCCGGCTATTCCAGCCTGCGACTGTGGTCGGAACTGCGCCCGGATTACGTGAAGATCGACCGGCACTTTATCGACGGCATCCATCAGGATGCGCTCAAGCGTGAGTTTGTCGGCTCCATCCTGCAAATCGCCAGGGCCTCACGGGCCCAGGTGATTGCCGAGGGCATCGAATTGCCGGAAGAGCTGGCGGTATTGACCGAAATGGGCGTCGACCTGGTCCAGGGTTACCTGCTCTGCCGTCCACAGGAGCAACCGCCACAGGAAGCGCGCCAGATGCTGCCCAAGCCCGATCAGGCCAACGTGGCGCTCAACGAAGAAGCCGGCGACCTTAGCGCCCTGATCAACGAGCAACCGGCGGTCGATCAGGACACCGCGACCGCTCAGGTGTTGGAGGCGTTCCGCCGCCAGGCCAACCTTAACTCCCTGGCGGTTCTGGATGGACGCGGCCACCCGGTGGGTATCGTGCACCGGCATTCGCTGTCGGATGCGCTGCTCAAGCCGTTTGCCACCGACCTGTTTGCGCGCAAGCCCATCAGCCGGCTGATGAGTACGGATTTTCTGGCGGTGGAGTTGAGCCAGTCGCTGCAACAGGTCAGCCGCCTGCTGACCAGCCGCGCACGGCAACGCATCGAAGAAGACTTCATCATCACGCTCAATGGCGACTACCTGGGCCTGGGCCGGGTGATCGATGTACTCAAACTGATCACCGAACTGAAAATCCAGCAGGCGCGCTATGCCAATCCCCTGACCCTGCTGCCTGGCAACGTGCCGATCCAGCAGTGCCTGACGCGACTGTTACAACAACAGCGGGAATCGGTGATCTGCTACGTGGATATCGACAGCTTCAAGCCGTTCAACGACATCTACGGCTACGGACGTGGGGATGAGGTGTTGCTGTGCCTGGCGCAGTGCCTTAACGACCGGGTCGACCCCAGCCGCGACTTTGTCGGGCATATCGGTGGCGATGACTTTTTGCTGGTATTGGGGCCACAGGATTGGCGCAAGCGGCTCAACCAACTGCTGGACGATTTCCACACCCAGTGCCGGCGCTTCTACCGCGCCGAACACCTCGACGCCGGCTGCTTCGTGGCACTGAACCGCCAGGGCGTACGCCAGGAGTTTGCGTTGCTGTCACTGTCGATTGGGGTGGTGCATTTGTATCCACAGGCCTGTGGACAACTCGATGCCAGCCAGTTGGCGGAACTGGCCTCGCAGGCCAAGCACCACGCCAAGGATATGGCCGGCTACAGCATCCATGTGATCGACAGCATGGACATGTTGCCCCAGGCACTTTAAGCCTCGGCAGACTCCGGATACTCGTATTCGAACACCCGCACCACTTCCGAGGCATGCCAGGAGGCGGCGGCGACACCATCGGACGGTCCGCTGAAACGCCCCAGGCGCTCCACGCACTCAAAGAACCCGGTACGCGGCAGGCGGCTGGCGCCCTGGCTGATCACCAGGGAGCTGCGCAACGGTTGCTCGGCCTTGGCATCCAGCGCCGCCAGGTGCTCCAGGGCAGCTGCCAGGGTTTGCATCGCCGGCGTCGGAAATTGCAGACGCTCCAACAGTGCTCGGTAGGTCAGCAGATGGCGCTGGCGGCGCGCCTGGTCCAGTTCGTTAAGTAACCCATCCCAATGTTGACGACTGATACGTAGGCTCAAGACTCATCCCTCCAACCTGCAACGCCTAATTCCCAGGCCAGGCTGCGGCGGATTGCGGCATCCGGCTGACGTTCACCACTTTCGATCAATCCTAGATACGAGGGGCTGATGCCCACGGTGCGGGCCAGGGTCTCAATCGCCAGGCCCTTGGCTTCACGCAAGCCGCGCAGGTCTGCGAGCGGGCGCAAATCTTGGTCAGGCGCGGCTTGGACAGTAGGAGAAGGTGCCAGTGAAGGCTGTTGATGACCGGCAGCTTTTAGCAGCGCCTGGTACTGATCCCATGGCAAAACCGCGTACTCGGGTTCGCCATTGCGTGAAATTATCTGAATATCCATGACCGCCCCGTAGGATAACTGCACTTACTGAGTAAGCTCTTTCCTTAGGAGTGTAATCCTAACAGCCACAAAGGTCGCAGGGGGATAGCCACGTCATCCGTTTTTTTGCGGGTTTTCCTTGGCCAGCAAGGCAGGCGTGGCAGGCAGGCGCTCGACCACCGCGAGTTTTTCCGGACGCTGCGCGTCACGCCAGGTGCGGAAAGCGCTCAGCTCACCGTTCAGGGTCTTCATGACCCACGCCAGTACAGCGATGTCGTCGAGCATGCCGAACATCGGGATAAAGTCCGGGATTGCATCAATCGGGCTAAGAAAGTACATCAGCCCCGCCACCACAGAGATCAGCGCCTTGGGACTGATGGACCGATACTCGCCCCGCCAGTAAGCCAGGCACAGGGATTGAAGCAACTTGAGATCATCCTTGAGGGTGCCCAGGCGGTTGCCTTGGCTCGAGCCCTTGGCGGCGACGGCGAACAGCAAGGTCGGCAACCGCCCACGGCCCAGCAAGCGTGCAGCCATGGGCAGGAAACGGGTGAAATTGAAGGGTGGTTTCATCTGTCACTCCAGTTCCATCAAACAGAAAGGTTATCCACACAAATTGTGGATAACCTTGTGAACAGAGCCTGTTTTACCGGCTGAAAGCCACGGTCTACAAGGCTTTCAGTCAGATCGGGCGTTTTTTGCGCACATCAAAAAAACCCAAGAATTCATTGACTTGGCGCAGATGTGCCGGTACCCGTACTCGAGTCTTATATCAGACTGTTACAGCGTTCGAGCGTTCGATCGGATGTACACAGGTGCTGATTTTGAAAGCCGTGGAAACAACAACGCCCCGTCGAGACGGGGCGTTGTGTGTTCAGGCGCCGATTACTTTTTGGCGGCCGGTGCAGCAGGGGCTTCAGCCTTGGCTGGGTCCTTGATGCCCAGCAGTTCCAGATCGAATACCAGCACGGAGTTGGCTGGAATCGCCGGGCTCGGGCTCTGGGCGCCGTAAGCCAGGTCGGACGGGATGTACAACTCGACCTTCTCGCCTACGTGCATCAGTTGCAGGCCTTCGACCCAACCAGGAATCACGCCGCTGACCGGCAGGTCAATCGGGCTACCGCGATCCACGGAGCTGTCAAAGGTGGTGCCGTTGGTGAGCTTACCGGTGTAGTGAACAGTCACCACGTCAGTCGGCTTAGGCTGTGGGCCGTCGGCTTTCTTGGTGATCTTGTACTGCAGGCCGGAAGCGGTGGTGACTACACCGTCTTTCTTGGCGTTGTCTTCGAGGAATTTCTTGCCGGCGGCTGCCGACTCTTCGCTCATTTTGGTCATGCGTTCTTCAGCACGCTTCTGCAGTGCGGCAAACGCTTCAACCAGTTCGTCGTCTTTGAGCTTCTGCTCTTTCTTGCCGACGGCATCTTCGATGCCCTGGGCTACCGCTTTGGAGTCCAGGTCATCCATGCCTTCCTGAGCAAGGCTTTTGCCCATGTTCAGGCCGATGCCGTAGGAAGCTTTCTGCGCCGGGGTTTTCAGCTCTACGCTGGTCTGCGAATCACAACCCGCAAGTACCAGGCTAACCAGGGCCACCGCCGCCGCCAACCGATGCTGTTTCATGCTATTTCCTTGTTCATGCGCCAAAAGGGCATTCGAATAAAGTCGCGAGCTTATCAGGCGGCCACGACCAATGGCTACCGGCATGTGAGCAGGAAACTTCTGATAAGTTCACGTGTTTAAAAGCATTTTCATTCATGATGGGCCGCCGCGAAGGATCGTGGGACCACCTGTTACCAGGCTCATGGCCACTTGCCCCACCTGTGGCGTAGTGGCATAACAACGCGACCCCTCGACAAGGCCGAGACAAGGATAGCCATCTTGCGCATTTTTTCCCGTGTTTTACTGCTGATACTCACCGTGCTGGGCCTGATCCTGGCCGTGGTGCTGTACTACACCGTCAACCCCAAGCTGCCCGACTACGTGCCGGTGGAGCAGGTGCGCTACCAGGACCAATGGAGTGCCGCCGACCGCCAGACCTATTACTTCACGCCCCAGGGCACCCAAGTAAAAGGCCTGCACTACAACTGGTTCACCGCCCTGGAGCTGCCATTCTCCCAGCGACGTTTTGCCACGCCGGAGTACCTGGCGCGCTTTGGTTTCCTGGTCGACCCCAAACAGGTACCCACCGCACAAAACCCCGGCAACCTGCCCGTGGGGTTCGCCCGGCATAAAAACGCCGGTAGCAACGTCGAGTACCTGGATATCACCTGCGCCGCCTGCCATACCGGTGAATTGCACTTCAAGGGCCAGGCCCTGCGCATCGACGGCGGCTCGGCCCAGCACGTACTGCCTTCCAGCGTGCCAACCTTGCGTGGTGGCAGCTTCGGCCAGGCGCTGGTCGCCAGCCTTGCCGCGACCTATTACAACCCGTGGAAATTCGAGCGGTTCGCTCGCCAGGTACTGGGTGACCGCTACGACGCCGAGCACAGCCAGTTGCGCGAGGACTTCAAACAGTCGCTGAACAAGTTCCTCAAGGTCGCCTGGAACGACACCCACCGCGGCCTCTACCCCACCGAAGAAGGCCCGGGCCGCACCGACGCCTTTGGCCGAATCGCCAATGCCAGCTTTGGCGATGCCATTTCGCCGGACAACTACCACGTCGCCAATGCACCTGTGGACTACCCGCAGCTGTGGGACATCTGGACCTTCGACTGGGTGCAATGGAACGGCTCGGCCCAGCAACCCATGGCGCGTAATATCGGTGAAGCCCTCGGTGTAGGCGCGACGCTGACCTTTTTCGACGCCGCTGGCCAACCGCTTCAGGGCGATGCGCGCTACCCGTCGAGCGTGCGGGTGCGTGACCTCAACCTGATCGAAGAAACCCTGCAACGCCTCAAACCACCGAGCTGGCCCGAGGATTTGTTCGGCACCATCGACAAGCCCCTCGCCGCCCAGGGCCGCACGCTGTTCGCCGAGAACTGCGCCGGCTGCCATGTGCCGACCGTCACCCAGGAAAATGGCCGTCCCGTGCAACAGCTGAAAATGCTGCCGGTGGCGTACATCGGCACCGACCCAGGCACCGCCAGCAACATTGCAGACCAGCGCTACGACCTCAGCGCCCTGCAGTGGGACCCGGCGGAGCTGGCTAAGCTCAATGTCGAACTGCACCCCACCCCAACCGAGCCGCTGGACCTGAAAAAAATGTCCGTGGCCAAGGGCCTGGCCTACGTCACCGCCTTCGTCGAAGACCATGCCTACCGCGCCGCCGGCGTCACCCCGGCCGAGCGCCCGCGCCTGGATGGCTACGGCCTGCCCATTGGCGTGCGCGAGTTGCGTGCCTACAAGGCCCGCCCGCTGGCCGGTGTGTGGGCTACCCCGCCATTCCTGCACAACGGCTCGGTGCCGACGATCTACCAGTTGCTGTCGCCACAGGACGAGCGCAGCACCACCTTCTATAAAGGCACCTTCAACTACGACCCGCGTCACCTGGGTTTTGAGACCGCAGCGTTCAAGAATGCCTTCCTGTTCGATACCAAACTCACCGGCAACCACAACAGCGGCCACGAATTCCGTGCTGGCCAACGTGGCAATGGCGTCATCGGCCGTGGCTTGCTGCCGCAGGAACGCTGGGCGCTGCTGGAATACCTCAAAGTGCTGGGCGGCCCGCTGGAGCAACAACTGCCATGATGATCCGATCTCGATACGACCAACCTTCCCTGCTTGCCCGCCTGTGGCTGCGCATCGGCGCGTTTCTCGGCAAGACCCTGCTGTGGCTGGTGGGCCTGGGCCTGCTTGGCTGGCTGGCGAGCACGGCCTGGTTTGCCTGGCAGCACAGCGGACCGGTGTCGCCGAACGAGCAGATCCCTGCGGGTGAAGCGGCCATGACCCAGGGCATCATCCAGACGGCAGTGCGCATCGTTGACCAGCATCGCGAAGGCACGCGCTACCTGCGTGATGCCCATGCCAAGGCCCATGGTTGTGTGAAAGCCGAGGTCAGTGTGCTGCCCGATCTCGACCCGGCGTTGCGCCAGGGTGTGTTCGCCGAACCGGGTAAAACCTGGCAGGCGATGATGCGGCTGTCCAACGGCAACGCCTACCCGCAGTTCGACAGCATCCGCGATGCCCGGGGCATGGCGCTCAAGCTGTTGGACGTGCCGGGCAAACAACTACTGGCCGACCAGCAGACACGCACCGAACAGGACTTCGTGATGTTCAGCCACCCGAATTTCTTTGTCAGCGATGTGGCGGAGTACGCGCAGAACATCGGCGCCCAGGCGGATGGCAAGAAAGTGTTGGCGTTCTTTCCCAAGGCCGACCCGCGCAGCTGGCAGGTGCGCCATCTATTTATCGCCCTGGCAACCCTGGCACCCGCACCGGCGAGCCCGACGCAGACCACCTATTTTTCGGTATCGCCCTACAAGTTCGGCGCGGCCAATGCCAAGTTCCGCGTGGCGCCAGACCCGCAGAGCTGCCCGGAATACGCCTTGCCCAAACAGAACCAGGACCTGCCGAACTTCTTGCGCAGCGCCTTGAGCCAGCAGTTGTCCACCGACCGCGTGCCGGCGTGTTTCGTGTTGCAGATCCAGCGGCAGAACCCGCAGAAATTCATGCCGATCGAAGACACCAGCATCCAATGGAAGGAAAGCGATGCGCCCTACGAGAGCGTGGCCAAGGTGCGGATCCCGGCTCAAGACTTCGATACGCCGGAACAAAACCTGGCGTGCGACAACCAGTCGTTCAACCCGTGGTTCGGCGTCGCCGAGCATCGCCCCATCGGCGGTATCAATCGCTTGCGCAAGGCGGTGTACGAAGCGGTCAGCGATTACCGTCACAGCCGCAACACCCCGTAAAAAGCGCGTAACAATGGGCCCGGCGTCGTAAGGATTGCGTCGGGTCTATTGAGGCGCTTTCGCCGTAACTCTACCGTGGGCGCCTACTCCATCACGTAGGACGCCCATCGTGGAAAGCTCAACCCTAGGCATGATCGTACTGACCATAATCGCCGTGTTCGGCACCGCTTCTTTTGCTTCGAGCACTTGGCCACGCGCCAGCCACGCAAGAAAAAGGTCAGGTAGCCTCAGCGGTCCGTTTCAAGGCGTCCTGACGGGTCGACATTCATGCGTGAGTGAGGTACCAGCGCCAGTCCTGCTCTCCGACTTCAGCATTGAATTGACGGAACTCGCGCCACTTGATCGCCAGGAACACCTTCAGGAATTCAGCGCCCAGCGCCTCACGTGCCCAGGTTGAGCGTTGCAGTGCCTGCAACGCTGTCAGCCAGTCGGTGGGTAGAAAATCGGTCGCCTGTTCATAGCCATTCCCCACAATCGCCGCGCCGGGATCGCTTTGATGAGTGATGCCGTGGTGAATGCCCGCCAGTAACGCGGCAGCGGCGAGATAGGGGTTGGCATCGGCACCGCAAATGCGGTGTTCGATGTGCCGACTGATGGCGGGGCCGCCGGGCACGCGGAACGACACCGTACGGTTGTTGACGCCCCAACTTTTAGCCAGCGGCGCGTAACTACCGGTCTGGAAGCGTCGATATGAATTGGCATGGGGGCAAAATATCGCCAGCGAGTCAAATAAGGTCTCCATCATCCCGCCGATGGAGTGCCGCAACAATGGCGTACCCTGTGGGTCTTCGCTCGCATACAGGTTATTCCCGTGCTCGTCGGCCAGGCTGACGTGCAGGTGCATACCGCTGCCGGCCTGATCGCTGAATGGCTTGGCCATGAAGCACGCTTGCAGCCCATGTTTGTTGGCCACCCCCTTGACCAGGCGTTTGTAACGTACGCCTTCATCAATGGCCTGGAGTGCGTCGAAACGATGCTCCAGCGTCAACTCGACCTGGCCTGGCGCGTACTCGGATATCGCCGTACGTACCGGCAACCCCTGCAGCGCGCACGCCGCGTAGAGGTCATCAAGAAACGGTTGAAGCTGCTCAAGCTCGTATACGCCATAGACCTGTGGAGCAACAGGGCGTACGCCATTGGTCTGCAACGCCGGCTGCGGCCGACCGTTGACGTCGCGTTGTCGGTCCAGCAGGTAGAACTCCAACTCAACGGCCATGACCGGATGGAATCCATCGGCTTTCAGCCGCTCGATGGTGTTCACCAGTACGTGGCGCGGGTCCGCCGGTGCGGCGGGAATACCTTGGGTCGGGTGCATGCTCACCTGCACTTGACCGGTGGGGTTGGTGCGCCAGGGTTGCAAGGTCAGGCTTCCCGCCAAGGGGTATGTCCAACAATCGGCGTCAGCAACATCCCAGACCAAGCCTGTGTCTTCTACGTCTTCACCCTGCACGGTCAAGGCGAGAATGGAACTTGGCAGTGGCCGACCATTTTCGTAGATCGCCAGCAGTTCGTCGCGATGTAACAGTTTGCCCCGTGGAACGCCATTCGCGTCGATAAGGAACAACTCGATGCTCAGCACTTCAGGGTGGGCGGCCAGATAATCTACGGCCTCTTTTTTATCCGCAAATTGCATGTCAAACCTCTTAGCGCTTATTCAAGCGACTGGCAGTATTTAAGAACAATGGCGTTTTCAGACGTGCAGTTATGAAGCGATAACCCGCGCGCCAGGTTGGGCAAGCAGGGTGGTCAGCGCGTTATCCAACTCAGCGATCAGCCTATCGATATCCGCATCACTTGTTTGCGGACAGCACAGGGTCATGTTGTGAAAAGGCGTGATCAGGATTCCGCGGTTGATGAGATAAAGATGCAGCGCCATTTGAAGGCTGTCATGAAAAGCCGCCTCGGCTTGCGCGCCTGTTCTTGGCGAGGTAGCACAGAATTGAAACTCACAACGCGCGCCCAACTCTGTGACAGACCAGTTCAGTTGGTGCCGCTTGAACAACCCTCGAAATCCCTGGGCCAGCCTTGAGGCCAGGGGCAACATGTGCTCGTATGCAGACTCTGTCATGACCTCTTCGAGACTGACGCGCATGCAACGCATCGCCAGGGCATTGGCGGACAGCGTCGTTCCCATGCCACTGTGGCCATGCCCGCCGCTCTCCTCGCTGATGGTCTTCTGGACGTCGCGCATGGCCGAGGCGACTGGCTCGCTAACGCCAAACACCGCGCAAGGCACGCCACCTGCAATGGGTTTACCCACCACGAAAAAGTCGGGTTTCAAATCCCACTGGCGAGTGCATCCACCGAGGCCGGTGGAAATAGTGTGGGTCTCATCAATGACCAACAGGCTGCCATATTTAAGGGTCAGCTCTCGGCACTTTTGCATGAACCCCGGATCCGGCAGGACCATGCCAATGTTCGTCATCGCCGGTTCGCACATCAGCGCGCACACATCGCCCTGGGCTAATGCCGCCTCCAGTGCGGCGACATCGTTGAAGGGGATGGATCGACTGTATTGGCTCAAGTCGTAGGCTTGGCCCACAAGACCTGAACGGTGCACTGTTTTGCCGTCGCGGTAGCGCACCATCACGTCATCCACGGTGCCGTGGTAGCAGCCATCGAACACCAGCAAGACGTTGCGCTGGGTGATAGCGCGCGCCCAGCGCAGCACATACCGGTTGGCGTCAGTCGCATTGGCGGTCACTTGCCAGTAAGGCAGCTCGAATCGCCGAGCCAGCAACTCGCCGCAGACCACCGCGTCTTCGCCCGGCAGCATCGTGGTCAAGCCATTATTCGCCTGCTCGGTTATGGCGCGGACAATAGGATCAGGTGAATGGCCAAACATCGTGCCGGTGTCGCCAAGGCAAAAGTCTATGTATTCATGCCCGTCAACGTCGGTGAAGCGCGCCCCTTTTGCACGCTGGACGAAGAGCGGCGAAGGCATCGACCAATCGCTCATCCAGTGCATGGGCACACCGTTGAACAGATTCGCCTTGGCGCGCTCGGCCAGCGCCAGTGAAGTTGGGTTGTTTTCTATAAACCGGGCACGCTCGGAGGCGGTAAAAGCAGCAATCGCTGATTCACTAATTCCACTTTTCGACATGATCAATACCCTATGTTAATTATCAAATTAATTAAAAGTCCGTTGCTGAATGACAGCCGGATACAGCTCAAAGAACTCAACTGTTCTTTGATACATCGCGCTTTTATAAATCTCGGTTATAGCCCCCGCCCAATATCGTGGATTGAGCGCGCTGGAGCGTATTCAAACTTAATAATCGCCGTGAGGGGCTTTGTTCTCGACCAGACAGTTCCCGCCATCCACCACGAGGACTTCCCCAGTGATGTAACTGGCGTCAGGCGATGCCAGAAATGCAACCGCCGTCGCCACTTCGCGGGGGCTGCCGGCGCGCCCAATGGGGGTGAAGCGCCCCGCCTCGGCTTCAAAGGGCGTGGTTGAGCCCGTGGTGATCCAGCCGGGGGCCACGCTGTTGACGGTAATCCCCTGCTTGGCGACTTCAAGCGCAAGCCCCATGTTCATGCCCACCATCGCTGCCTTTGCGGCGCTATAAGCGGCTTCCCCCGGATTGCTCCCGCGGGTGCCCGTGGTAGAACTGATATTGACAATGCGTCCGTAACCTCGCGCCCTCATACCGGGTAAAACAGCCCGCGTCAGAAGAAAAGCGGTGGTTAAGTTTCTGGCCAGTGAAAGATTCCACTCATGCAGTTCCATACTCGCCAATTCCGAGAAAACCTCAGGGCTTCCTTGCATGGCCATACCGGCATTATTCACCAGAATATCGACCCGCCCCCAGACTGACTCTGCCCATAGGCCGAACTCGCGCACCTGACTTTCATTGGTGAGGTCAGTTGCCCGGCCTTCAACTTCAAACCCTTCTGCGAGTAGCTCTTTAACTCGATCCTCGATGCGCTTGCTGCTAGCGGTGATGATCAATCTCGCGCCCGCTGCACCCAGCCTGCGTGCGATCGCCATACCAATACCCGCTTCACTTCCGGCACCACTGATAAGTGCCACTTGCCCCCTCAAATTAGTATTTAACATGGTGTTCCCCACGTACTTAATTTGTAATAGAAGTGGAAATTAGGCTAATAAATCTGATAAATAAAGACAATCATCATCAGGAAATCTGACAACCGTTATGGCGTTCACCAGTGAGTCACTCAAAATTTTCCTTGCGGTTGTCGACAGCGGCTCCTTTTCTGCCGCCGCACGCAAATTGGGCCGGGTACCCTCCGCCATCAACATGGCGGTGTCGCAGCTGGAAGCGGAGCTGGATTTATTGCTTTTTGACCGATCAACCCGCAAAGCCATTCCTACGGCCGCCGCCAAAGCACTTGAGCCTCAGGCACGACAGGTCGCCAGCCAGTTAAACCTGCTGGACGCCCATGCGCTCCAGCTTCATCAGGGGTTGGAGGAGCGCTTGGTCCTTGCGATGGCGCCGGAGTTGCAAACAGGCGTATGGAATCGTCCGCTGGCCATTATCGCCAGGGAGTTTCCCACGCTTGAAATCGAGATTCGCTCCGCGTCCCATCCGGAGGCGATGCGCATGCTACATGAAGGGCGTGTGCAATTGGCACTTGGATTTGAACGACCAGGGCTTGACGAGCGGGAAACGTTTCTTGAAGCAGGGAGCCAATTGTTAGTCGCCGTTGCCTCTCCTGATCATCCTGCGGCCGCCGGCAAGAAAAGCCCCTTAAGTGAAGAGCAACTGGTCAACGTTCGGCAGATCATCGTGGCTACTGGAGGACCTACAGACTCTGATCCACGTGTTGTGCTGTCACGGCGGATTTGGCACAGCGACAATTATCTGGCAACGCTGGATCTGGTGCAGCAAGGATTGGGCTGGGCTTATCTTCCGCAACCGCTGGTACAACCTCTCATCACTTCGGGCGCATTGACGGAGGTGGTGTTTGACAACATGCCGAGTCAGATGCGGCTATGGGTCGATATCATCTGGGTAAAGAACCGCCCCCTGGGGCTGGCAGCGAGTCGCTACCTGAGCCTGATGCGCAAGATTGTCGAGGGCGAGCCGCGTCGTGTTTGAGAAAAAACCAGCCGTATGGCTCATTGCGGCCACTGCTCAAGCAGTATCGAAACAAATTTTTCCGCCGCTGGCGAAAGCGATGACCCCCGACGGTAGACCAAGCCCAAGGAGCGGTTCACTACCGGTTCGATCAACGGAACGCTGACCAAGGTTGGATGATCTTGAGCCGGCATGGCCAGGCTCGGCATCGCCGAAACCCCCAGGCCGGCCTCCACCAGGCCCAGCGAAGTAGAGAGGTGCTGGACTTCGTAGAACCATTGCGGCCGCCAACTCAAGCCCGACAACGCGTGATCGAGCAGCATGCGGTTCCCGCTCAGGCGCCCTACCCCAATAAGGCGGTAATCGCTCAATTCAGACCAGGTGACCGAACTGCGCCCAGCCAGTTCATGATCTCGCCGGCACGCTAATACAAAAGGTTCGCTGACCAAGGGCACGAACTCAATGTCCGGATGCTGCCCACTCATCATGTTGATACCGAAGTCGGCTTCCCCCCGCAGCACCGCTTCAAGCCCCTCATTGGCACTCAAATCCAGCAGGCGGATCCGAATTTTCGGGTAGCGCTCGTTATACAGGCGAATGACTGAAGGCAAGAAATAGAAAGCCGCAGTCGGGATACACGCCAGGGTCACCCGGCCAATCTGGCGTTCGGCCAGTTCACGGATATTGAGAATCGACTCATCGAAGTCGTCCAGCAACCGACGCGCCTTTGGAAGAAAGTCCCGACCCACGCTCGTGAGGCTGACCTTCCGCGTGGTGCGATCAAGCAAAGAGGTGCCCAACCCCTCTTCCAGTTTTTTTATTCGGCGACTGAGGGCAGGCTGAGACAGGTGCAACGCATCGGCTGCTTCATGGAAGCTGCCAAGTTCGGCAATTTTCACGAAGGATCGAATGTCGTTCAGCTCATATTCCATGTCTTATCTCATCAGAAGAAGGCGTCGAAAGGAAATTCAGCGTAAATTTATCATTCGTAAAACGCAACAATCTCTTCAATTTTTGCATTTGAAACATTTTTTAAAGCTTGAGACTCTTGCCCCCAGAACATCAATTACATCGATTGATCAACAAGAGTCAGTGTCATGCAAAGAATTCCCTGTGTGCTGATGCGCGGTGGTACCTCCAAGGGTCCGGTATTTCTGGATTGGGACTTGCCGGCCGCCATCGAGGAACGTGACGAGCTGCTGCTCAACGTAATGGGCTCCGGCCATGAACTGGAGATCGATGGTATCGGCGGTGGCAGCCCGCAAACCAGCAAGGTCGCGATTGTCAGCCCTTCCCTGCACCCTGACGCGGACGTCGATTACCTGTTCGTCCAGGTGATGGTCTCGCAGCGTCGGGTGGACAGTGCCCCCAACTGCGGCAACATGCTGTGTGCCGTCGGCCCGTTCGCCATTGAGCAGGGCCTGGTCAAAGGCTCCCCGGGACACACCCGCGTCCGCATTCGCAACGTAAACACCGGCACCTTCATCCATTCCGACGTCTACACACCCGATGGCAAAGTCAGTTATGAGGGCGATACCGCCATCGATGGCGTGCCCGGTACCGCGGCGCCCGTGCAACTGACCTTCCTCGATGCAGCCGGCAGCAAGACTGGCAAACTCTTCCCCACCGGCAATACACACGACGTGATCGACGGCATTGCCGTGACCTGCATCGACATGGCGATGCCCATGGTGCTCGTCGAAGCCAGTCAACTGGGCAAGCGTGGCGATGAAAGCCCGGCGGAATTGGACGCCGATAAAGACTTCCTGCGGCGCCTTGAGTCATTGCGGCTTCAGGCAGGCCTGGCCATGGGCCTGGGCGATGTCAGCGACAAAGTGATTCCCAAGCCGGTGCTGGTCTCCCCCGCGAAAGCCGGCGGCACGATCCAGGTTCGCTATTTCATGCCGCAAAACTGCCACCGCGCGCTGGCCATCACTGGCTCGATTGGGTTGGCCACCGCGTGCGTCATCGACGGCAGTATCGTTGCGCAGATGCTCGGCGGGGTCAGTACACCGCGCCTTGAAGCGGTGCGTATCGAACACCCGAGCGGCGGGATTGATGTCGTATTGTCCTACACCGGCGGCAACAGTGAGACAATTCAGGCGTCTGTCGTACGCACCGCACGCAGGCTTTTTTCAGGTTACGTCTACGCCTCGGACTCTCAGCGCCTCGCCGGATAATCACGGCGGTCGTTGGCATTTTTTGCATCCACACAATTCTAAAAATGGGTGATGCCATGAAAGTTGTTAAATCGCTCTACTTCCAGATCCTCTGCGCCGTGGTGCTCGGTGTCGTGGTCGGGCATTTCTGGGCCCAGCAGGCCATTGCACTCAAGCCGCTGGGCGATGCGTTCATCAAGCTGATCAAGATGATGATTGCCCCCGTGGTGTTCTGCACCATCGTCACCGGCATTGCCGGGATGAGTGACAAACGCTCGCTTGGGCGCCTGCTCAGCAAGACCATGCTGCTGTTCTTCGGCCTGACGGTGATCAGCCTGGTGATTGGCCTGGTGGCGGTGTATGTATTCCAGCCGGGCGCCGGCATGAACATCGATCCCAGCCAATTGAGCACCAAAGGCTTGAGCCAGTACACAGAGTCGGCCGCAAAGCTTGGGGTTGTGGAGTTTTTCATGCACATCATTCCCGAGACCTTTATCGGTGCCTTCAGTAAAGGCGAAGTGCTGCCGGTCCTGTTTATTGCCGTGCTGTCCGGCTTTGCCTTGTCGTCACTGGGCGAACGTGGCAAGCCGGTACTCGATGTACTCGAGTCCGCCTCGCAAATGGTCTTCAAGATCTTCGCTTACCTGATGCGTTTTGCGCCGATAGGTGCATTCGGGGCCCTGGCGTTCACCGTCGGTCAGTACGGCATCACGTCGCTGGGTTCGCTGGCCAAGCTGATCATGACCTTGTATATCGCCTGCGGCTTTTTCGTGTTCGTGGTACTGGGCAGCATTTGCCGCGCCAATGGCTTCAGCCTGTGGAAGCTGCTGCGCTACTTGCGCGAAGAATTCCTGGTGGTACTCGGTACCTCCTCCACGGAACCGGTGATGCCGCGCATGTTGGAGAAACTCGAAGCGCTGGGTTGCAAAAAAGGCATCGTCGGCCTGGTACTGCCTACCGGCTACTCGTTCAACTTGGACGGCACGGCGATCTACCTGTCTTTGGCAGCGATTTTCATTGCCCAGGCCTGCAACATTGACCTGAGCCTGACGCAAATCATCACCATGCTGGCGATCATGCTGCTGTCCTCCAAGGGCGCCGCCGGTGTGACCGGCAGCGGTTTCGTGGCATTGGCCTCGACCCTGACGGTCATTCACGACATCCCATTGGCCGGCCTGGCACTGCTGATCGGCGTTGACCGCTTCATGTCTGAAGCGCGCGCGCTGACCAGCCTGGCCAGCAACGCGGTCGCGACGGTGGTTATTTCGATGTCTGAAAACGCCTGCCACCGCGAAACGCTGAACCGGGTGCTCGATGGCAAATCTTGCGCGGCACCGGAGAAAGCCTGGCAAGACCTGACGGTCACCAAACACGTCTAGCAACAACCGGATAACGCTTACCCCTGACTGAACCCCCTCCCCGCTCGGCGCCGCTTGCCGCCCGGCGGGTCAGGGCTCGTGCGCCTCGGCGCCAGCCATTATTACGATAACAACAAGAGAATCGTCCTATGCTCGCTTTCCTTGGCTTGGCCATGGTGGTCGTATTCACCTTCCTCATCATGACGAAGCGCTTATCGCCGATCGTCGCGCTCACCGTGGTCCCCATCGTCTTCGCGGTGATTGGCGGCTTTGGCGGCACCACAGGCAAGATGATGCTCGACGGCCTGAAAATGGTCGCTCCGTCTGCCGCGCTGCTGCTGTTTGCGATCCTGTTCTTTGGCCTGATGATCGACGCGGGCCTGTTCGACCCACTGATCCGCAAAATTCTCAAGCGGGTCAATGGCGACCCGATGAAGATCGCGGTGGGCACCGCCCTGCTGTCGCTGCTGGTCGCACTCGACGGCGACGGGACAACGACCTACATGATTACCTGCGCAGCGATGCTGCCGCTGTATAAACGTATCGGCATGAACCCGATGATCCTGGCGACCATCTCCATGCTGTCCTTGAGCATCATGAGCGGCATGACGCCCTGGGGCGGCCCCGCGACGCGCGCTATTGCCGCGCTGGGCCTGGATGCCGGCGAATACTTCGTGCCGCTGCTGCCGACCATGATCGGCGGAGCCGCGTGGGTGGTCTTCACCGCCTTCATCCTGGGGCGCGCAGAGCGCAAACGTATTGGTAACGTGCAACTGCAGAGCGGCGGCGGCGATTGCTACATCAACGCGATTCTCGAGGACACACCCCACAAACGTCCGAAGCTGGCCTACGTCAATCTGGTGCTGGTGATTGCGGTGATGGCGGCCCTGGTGATGGGGCTGATGCATTCCGCGATCCTGTTCCTGATCGGTTTTGTACTCGCGCTGATGATCAACTACCCCCAATTGGACATTCAGAAAGAACGCATCCTGGCGCACTCGGGCAATGCCATGACCGTGGTATTGCTGGTATTCGCCGCCGGGATCTTTGCCGGGATTTTTTCCGGCACCAAGATGGTCGACGCCCTGGCGCAGACCCTGGTCGACTGGATCCCGCCGTCCTGGGGTCATCTGTTCCCACTGGTGGTTGCGATCACCAGCATGCCGCTGACCTTCGTGCTGTCCAACGACGCCTACTACTTCGGTGTGGTGCCGATCCTTGCCAATGCCGCCGCCGCTTATGGCATCGACCCGGTGGAAATCGCGCGCGCCTCGATCCTGGGGCAGCCCGTGCACCTCATGAGTCCGCTGGTGGCCTCAACCCTGTTGCTGGTGGGCATGGTCGATCGCGATATCGGCGACTTCCAGAAAGCCACCGTCAAATGGGCCGTACTGACCTCTCTGGTCGTCACCGCGCTGGCCTTGTTGACCGGGGCCATCAGCCTGTTCACCTGATTCACCCATAACCTCTGCTGCCTTCCAACGCGCCTCACTCACGAGGCGCGTATCGCCCTGTACCCCAAATAACAACAACGAGTCATTTGCCATGAACCATGTGTATACCCGTCGGGCTTTGTTTTGCGCGTTAGGCCTGGTACCCGTCGCAGGGGCCAACGCCGAAGGTTTTATTGATGACAGCAAACTCAAGCTGCAACTGCGTAACGTGTATTTCAACGAGAACTTTCGCGACGAGCACGGCTTGAGCGCACGGGCTGCGCGCACCGCAAAAAGTGAACGCACCGAATGGGCCCAGGGATTTCTGCTGGACTATCAGTCCGGATTTACCGCCGGCACCCTCGGCTTCGGCGTGGATGCCCTGGGGCTGTATGGCGTAAAGCTCGACTCCGGCCGCGGTCGCAGCGGCACCGGGCTCATGCCGCTGCATGATGACGGGAGAGCGGCCGACGAGTTTGCCAGCGCCGGCGCTACCGCAAAAGCCAGGTTCGCCAAAACCACCGTCAAGTACGGCACCTTGCTGCCCAAGACGCCGGTGCTGATTTACAACGATGCACGCTTATTGCCCCAGACCTACCAGGGCACCCAGGTCAGCAGCAGCGACATCGAGAACCTGACCGTCACCGGCGGGCATCTGGACCGTTTCAAACTGCGCGACTCCACCGACAGCGTGCCGATCGTGCCTGACGGCTACAGCGGGGAAAAGTCGGGCGATTTCAATTACGCCGGGGCCGAGTACAAATGGGGCAAGAATGTTCGCCTGAGCTATTTCTACGGGGAGCTGGAGAACTTTTACCGACAGAACTTCGCCGGTATCCAGCACGACCTACCGTTGGCCGGTGGCGTGCTGACCAGCGACCTGCGCTACTTCAACAGCGTTGACAGCGGCTCGGCCTACGCCGGCAAAATCGACAATGACATGCTCAGCGGCCAACTGTCCTACGCCATCGCCGGGCATACCGTCGGCGGGGGCTATCAGACCCTGCGCGGTGACGCCGGCCTGCCCTACATCAGCGGCGCAACCGTGTACTCGTTCAGCAACGCCGGCATCGGCAAGTTCATCGAAGAAGACGAAAAGACCTGGATGCTCAACTACGGTTACAACTTCGCCGCCGTCGGCGTGCCCGGCCTGACCTTCAGTGCGCGCTACCTGAGCGGCAATGACGGCAAGTCCACGACCACGGTCAAGGAATGGGAGCGTGATGCCGAGCTGGCCTACGTTGTGCAGGCCGGCACGTTCAAGGGGCTGGGTGTGCGCATGCGCAACTATGTCTACCGCTCTGAATTTTCCCGAGGCCGCGACAGCAACCGCCTCTACCTCACCTATGACATCGCCCTTTGGTAAGTCGACGATCGCGGCCCTAGCGGCCGCGTTCATACAGATTCAGGTGAGGAACCCCAAGCATGCTGTTTAAAAATAGAGTACTGATGCTGGTGCTGGCCCCGGTGGTGCTGTTATCCACGGTGCTGGCGCTGACAACGAGCACCACCTTGCTGTCGAGCGCCGAGCAGGAAGTCACGGTGACTCGGGAACGCCTGCTTGATGAAAGCCGGGAGCGCTTGAAAGACTACGCCAACCTTGCCCGAACCTCAGTAGCGGACCTGTATGTGCAGGCAGAGACGGGGGACAAAGCAACGCGTGCGCTGGCGATCGCGCGACTGTCGCAAATGAAGTATGGGGACGACGGCTATTTCATCGGTTACGACAGTCAGGTCGTACGCCTGTTTCGGGGCGACAGCCGCGAAGGCGTCGGCACTGACATGAGCGACCGCAAAGACAAGAACGGAATTTACCTGAACCGGGAAATGGTTGCCGCAGCGAAGAACGACACCCACTTCGTCAACTATTCGGGAGCCCTGATCAATACGGATAAAGTCGTTCCCAAGCTGGCCTACAGCTTTTACCTGCCCGCCTGGGACATGGTGGTGGTCACCGCGATTAACCTCGACAGTATCGAAAGCCAGGTTGCCCAGGTGCGTGGAGAAATCCATCAGCGTGTGCGCAGCCTCGTCTATGGGATAACCGTCATTGCCCTGATTGCGCTCGGGATCACCGGCGTGCTCGCATTGTTATTGGTTAAAAGCAGCCTGCGTCCGCTGTCGCGGATTCGCGAGCACCTTGATGAAATCGCAGCGGGCGAAGGCGATCTGACGCGGCGCTTACCCATCAGCCGCGACGAGTTCGGCCAGGTGGCCGTGTCGTTCAATGCCTTCGTCGATAAGATTCACGGGCTGGTCAGCCAGATCGTCGGCATGGCCCGAGAGTTGAATGCATCGGTCACCCAGGTGGCCGAACAGAGCAAATGCATCGATCAGGTCATGGAACAGCAACGCCAGGAAACCGATCAGGTCGCCGCAGCAATTAATCAGATGTCATCCGCGGCGCAAGAGGTAGCCATCAGCGCCCAGAGCGCTTCGGATGCAGCTGGCGAAACCGACTTGCAGGCCCAGCACGCCAGGCAGGTCGTCAATGAAAGCATCGGCCGGTTGGGCACCCTGACCGAGGACCTGTCCGCGGGAGGTGTCTCGTTGAAAAGCTTGCAAGGCGATATAGAAGGCATTGTCACAGTGCTGGATGTCATCCGCTCGATCGCCGAGCAAACCAACCTCCTGGCACTCAATGCCGCGATCGAAGCGGCACGAGCCGGGGACGCGGGTCGCGGATTTGCCGTGGTTGCCGACGAAGTACGTGCGCTGGCAAGCCGGACGCAACTCAGCACCCAGGAAATTCAAGCGATGATCGAGCGCCTTAACCAGGCCACCACGAAGGTCGTCACAGCGATGAGTCATTCCGGCGCAGCAGGTCATGGTGCCAGCCAGCACGCGGAACAAGCCGGGCAATCGCTGGGCAAAGCGGTCGAGTTGATCGTCACCATCAATACGATGAACGCGCACATCGCCAGCGCCGCGCAAGAGCAGACGTCGGTCGCCGAAGAAATCAATCGCAGCGTACATCAGATAGCCCGCGCGATTGAAAACGTCGCAGACCAGACGCAAAGCGGCGTACACACGGTCGATGAGCTGTACGCCATCGGTCATCGCCTGGAAGGCCTGTTGAGGCAATTCAAGATTTAACCGAGACGCCGGCTTGCGTTCAGATTGCAACGCCTGCATGCCGTGGGGCCTGATGAGCCTTCACCAAGACACTGCTGCTGTGCTTATCCACAATTGCTGGGACAACAATCAGCAATCCGCCTTGGGTCAATTTTCAAGTGGCTGGAGGTGGATTCCAGTGGAATCCAGAAACGAAAAATAGCGGCACAAGGCCGCTATTTCCGTGGCTTCCAGGCGCTCAATGGGCCTTGGCGGAAGCAAATATGGCGCAGCGGACGGGACTCGAACCCGCGACCCCCGGCGTGACAGGCCGGTATTCTAACCGACTGAACTACCGCTGCGCGTAACACTTGAAGCGAATGGTGGGTGATGACGGGATCGAACCGCCGACCCTCTGCTTGTAAGGCAGATGCTCTCCCAGCTGAGCTAATCACCCTTCGTCTCGGTGTGGCGCGCATTCTACGGAGCGACCTTGGGTCTGGCAAGCACTTTCTTAAATCTTTTTTTTGAGGCCTTCCAATGGCTTAGGCAGGGTTGGCCTGAGGCGCTATCAAGAGAATAATGCCCCCCTTTGTATAAAGGAGAGACTCACCCCATGTGGTTCAAGAACCTGCTTATCTATCGCCTGACCCAAGATCTGCCTGTTGATGCCGAGGCGTTGGAAGCGGCCATGGCCACCAAACTGGCGCGCCCTTGTGCAAGCCAGGAGTTGACCACTTACGGTTTCGTCGCGCCTTTCGGTAAAGGCGAGGACGCTCCCCTGGTTCACGTCAGCGGTGACTTCCTGCTGATCGCCGCCCGCAAGGAAGAACGCATCCTGCCAGGTAGCGTGGTGCGTGATGCACTGAAAGAGAAAGTCGAAGAGATCGAAGCCGAGCAAATGCGCAAGGTCTATAAAAAGGAACGCGACCAGATCAAGGATGAAATCATCCAGGCCTTCCTGCCTCGCGCCTTTATTCGTCGTTCGTCGACCTTTGCCGCCATCGCGCCGAAACAGGGCCTGATCCTGGTGAACTCGGCCAGCCCGAAACGCGCCGAAGACCTGCTCTCCACCCTGCGTGAAGTGATCGGCACCCTGCCGGTTCGCCCGCTCACCGTGAAAACCGCGCCAACCGCCATCATGACCGACTGGGTCACCACCCAGAAACCGGCCGATGATTTCTTCGTCCTCGACGAATGCGAACTGCGCGACACCCACGAAGACGGCGGCATTGTGCGTTGCAAGCGTCAGGACCTGACCGGCGAAGAAATCCAGTTGCACCTGACCACCGGCAAAGTCGTGACCCAATTGTCCCTGGCCTGGCAGGACAAGCTGTCCTTCATGCTCGACGACAAGATGACCGTCAAGCGCCTGAAGTTCGAAGACCTGCTGCAAGACCAGGCAGAACAGGACGGTGGTGAAGAGGCGCTGGGCCAACTGGACGCCAGCTTTACCCTGATGATGCTGACCTTCGGCGACTTCCTGCCAGCGTTGATCGAAGCCCTCGGCGGCGAAGAAACCCCACAGGGCATTTAAGCCATGTGAAGATCAAAATGTGGGAGGGCTTGCCCTCTCCCACTTTTGACTGCATTTGCACTTCCAGAATCTAACAACAAGGACGCCCCCATGCGCGCACTCGCCGCCTTGAGCCGCTTCGTCGGCAATACCTTCGCCTACTGGGTGTTGATCTTCGCCGTCGTCGCGTTCTTCGAACCCAGCTGGTTCATCGGCCTGAAAAGCGCCATCGTGCCGCTGCTGGGCCTGGTGATGTTCGGCATGGGGCTGACCCTCAAACTTGAAGACTTCGCCGAAGTCGCTCGCCACCCGTGGCGTGTGGCCCTGGGTGTAGTCGCGCATTTTGTGATCATGCCTGGGGTGGCCTGGCTGCTGTGCCAGGCCTTTCACCTGCCGCCGGAAATTGCCGTCGGCGTGATCCTGGTCGGTTGCTGCCCAAGCGGCACCTCCTCCAACGTGATGACCTGGCTGGCCCGTGGCGACCTGGCGCTGTCGGTGGCCATCGCCGCCGTCACCACCCTCCTCGCCCCGCTGCTCACCCCGGCACTGATCTGGCTGTTGGCATCGGCCTGGTTGCCGGTGTCGTTCATGGAGTTGTTCTGGTCGATCCTGCAAGTGGTGCTGCTGCCGATCGTGCTCGGCGTGGTCGCGCAACGCCTGCTCGGCGAGCGGGTCCGCCACGCGGTGGACGTGCTGCCCCTGGTGTCGGTGGTCAGCATCGTGATCATCGTCGCTGCAGTAGTGGCGGCCAGCCAGGCGAAAATCGCCGAGTCGGGCCTGCTGATCATGGCCGTGGTGATGCTGCACAACAGCTTTGGCTACTTGCTGGGCTACTTCACCGGCCGCTTGTTCAAGTTGCCATTGGCCCAACGCAAGTCGTTGGCGCTGGAAGTAGGCATGCAGAACTCAGGGCTGGGTGCCGCGTTGGCCAGCGCGCACTTTTCACCGTTGGCGGCAGTGCCCAGTGCGTTGTTCAGTGTCTGGCACAATATTTCCGGGGCACTGCTGTCGACGTATTTCCGTCGCATGAGCGAGAAGGAAGACCGCCGCGTATTGGAGAACACGCCGCAAACTTGATCGAATGATCAATTTTCGGCACTCTACCGAGCTTCGCGGGGACGACCTCGCGACGCTGTCGAGGCGCACAACCCGGGGACGACCCCGCCTGAAAAAGCGAGGTCATCATGTCCTGGATCATTCTGTTTTTTGCCGGCCTGTTCGAAGTCGGCTGGGCCGTCGGCTTGAAGTACACCGACGGTTTCAGCAAGCCACTGCCCACTGTCCTGACGATTGCCGCCATGGCCATCAGCCTCGGCCTGCTGGGACTGGCCATGAAAGAACTGCCCCTGGGCACCGCCTATGCCATCTGGACCGGCGTGGGTGCCGTGGGCACCGTGATCGCCGGGATTGTCCTGTTCGGGGAGTCCATGGCGTTGTTTCGGTTGGCCAGTGTGGCGTTGATCATTTGCGGGCTTGTTGGGCTTAAGATCAGCGCTTAGGCCGCTACCGCCATCGGGGGCAAGCCCCCTCCCACATTTGACCGAGCTGTCTAGTGTGGAAGGAAGCTTGCCCCCGATGAGGCCAGTACATCCAGCACAGAACTACCTGACACTCCCCCGCAAAACACCAACCACCGCCTGCAACTGCGCAGGCGTAGCCGCGTCCACAGCAACAGGCTCGCCCGCCACCAACACCACCCGCGACCAGATTCGATGAAGGAAGCCCTTATTCGGATCGCGGCTGAAGAAACTCCCCCACAACCCCTGCAACGCCATCGGAATCACCGGCACCGGCGTCTCTTCCAGAATGCGCGTCACGCCACCGCGGAACTCGTTCATCTCGCCATCACTGGTCAGCTTGCCTTCCGGGAAGATGCACACCAACTCCCCGTCCTTCAGGTATTGGGCAATGCGCGTGAAGGCCTTTTCGTAGATCTGAATATCTTCGTTGCGCCCGGCAATCGGAATCGCCCCGGCGGTGCGGAAGATAAAGTTCAGCACCGGCAACCGGTAGATCTTGTAGTACATGACAAAACGAATCGGCCGACGCACCGCGCCACCAATCAACAGTGCATCGACAAACGAAACGTGGTTGCACACCAGCAAGGCTGCGCCTTCGTCCGGAATCAGGTCGAGGTTGCGATGCTCCACGCGGTACATGGAGTGGCTGAGCAGCCAGATCATGAAGCGCATGGTGAACTCGGGGACGATCCGGAAGATGTAGGTGTTGACGGCGACGTTGAGCAGCGAGACCACCAGGAACAGCTCGGGGATCGACAACTTGGCCACGCTCAGCAGCAGGATCGACACAATCGCCGACACCACCATGAACAGCGCGTTGAGAATGTTGTTGGCGGCGATCACACGCGCCCGCTCGTTCTCGGCGGTACGCGACTGGATCAGCGCGTACAGAGGCACGATATAGAAACCGCCGAACACACCCAGGCCAAGGATATCGAACAACACCCACCAGGCTTGGCCATAGCTGAGCACCGCGAGCCAATCATTCGCTTGAACGTTCTGTGGAAAGCCGCCGGAATGCCACCACAGCAGCAGGCCGAACACCGTCAGGCCGAACGAGCCAAACGGCACCAGGCCGATTTCCACCTTACGCCCGGAGAGTTTTTCACAGAGCATCGAGCCCAGGGCGATGCCCACCGAAAACACCGTGAGGATCAGGGTGACCACGGTTTCATCGCCGTACAACCACTCCTTGGCGTAGGCCGGGATCTGTGTCAGGTAGATCGCGCCGACAAACCAGAACCATGAGTTGCCAACAATCGAGCGCGACACCGCCGGCGTCTGTCCCAGGCCCATGCGCAGCGTGGCCCAGGACTGCGTGAAGATATTCCAATCCAGGCGCAGCTGCGGCGTCGATGCCGCCGCCCGTGGAATACTGCGGCTGGCCAGGTACCCCAGCACTGCCACGCCGACAATCGCCACCGCCACGATCGGCGCGTAATGGGTGGACGACATCATGATTCCGGCGCCAATGGTGCCGGCGAGGATGGCCAGGAACGTGCCCATCTCCACCAAGCCGTTGCCACCTACCAGCTCGTCTTCGTGCAGGGCCTGGGGCATGATCGAGTACTTCACCGGACCGAACAGTGCCGAGTGGGTACCCATGGCAAACAACGCCAGCAGCATCAATTCCAAATGGTTGAACAGGAAGCCTGTGGCACCGACGGCCATGATCACGATCTCGCCGATCTTGATCGCGCGGATCAACGCATCCTTGTTGAATTTTTCGCCAAACTGCCCGGCCAGCGCCGAGAACAGGAAGAACGGCAGGATAAACAGCAAGGCGCACAGGTTGACCCAAATGGTGCGGTCACCGTCGATGGTGAGCTTGTAGAGAATCGCCAGGATCAGCGATTGCTTGAAGATGTTGTCGTTGAAAGCGCCCAGCAACTGGGTGATGAAAAACGGCAGGAAGCGCCGTGTGCGCAGCAAGGTGAATTGTGAGGGGTGGCTCATCGTCCGTGTTCCTGCGTGGCCTAATAGTTATCAGGCCACGACTTTACCTAACTCCGCCTACTTATTCCCTAGTCCTGCAATGCACGGCGAAACAAAAAGCTCACCTTTATAGGCGCCCTGCACAGTGCGCTTGGCCACGATCAGCCACATCAGCGCCAACGCCGCCACCAGCACGCTACCAAACACATTAAAGAAACCCAGATGCAACAGGCTCGCCAGCTTCAGCGTGGCCAGGGCGTAAACGCCCAACGGGAAGGTAAAGCCCCACCAGCCCAGGTTGAACGGAATACCGCCGCGCAGGTAACGCAGGGTGATCAATACCGCGATCAGCATCCACCATAAGCCGAAGCCCCACAGGGTGATACCTGCAACCAGGCCGAGACCATTGGCCATTTCCCCCACGCCAGGCAAGCCATTGGCGGCAAAGATCGCTGGTGCATCGCCGCCCAGCAACAACATGCCCAGGGCACCGGTACCGATCGGACCCAGCGCCAGCCAGCTCGACGCGGCCATATTGGCATGGGGCAGTTTGTGCAGGGCCATGCGCAACATCAGGATCGTCAGGATGCTGAACGCCACCGGCAGCGAAAACGCCCACAGCACGTAGCTGGTCACCAGCATCACCAGTTGCGAGTGAGCGTCCGCCAGGTGCGGCGCGAGCAAGCCACCGCTGGCTGCCGCAACTTCTGCTGCAACCACCGGCAGCAGCCACACGGCGGTCATCTGGTCGATGCTGTGTTCCTGGCGGGTGAACATCATGAAGGGGATGAGCACACCGCAGGCCAGGGCCATCGCCACATCCAGCCACCACAGGGCTTCGGCCAGCGGGATCACATCGCCCCCCCAGCGCGGCAGGCCAAACAGCAGCAAGCCATTGAGAATGGTCGCCAGGCCCATGGGAATGGTGCCGAAGAACATAGAGACCGTGGAGTGCCCGAAGATCCGCCGCGCCTCGTGGAAAAACATCAACCAACGCGCGGCATACAAGGCACTGAACAGGATGAACAGGCCGATGGTGAACCACCACAGCCCTTCGGCAATGGCATGCAAACCTGGCAGGTTGACCGGCCATTGCGCCAGGGCCAACGCCAGTACACCGGTGCCCATGGTCGCGGCGAACCAGTTGGGGGTGAACTGACGAATCACTTCCCGAGGGCGGGTCAGGTGACTGAAGGGTTTGTAACTGATGGTCGTCGAGCAGGTCATGATGGCAATCCTCTTCCTCGCATGAGGTTGAGACCATGGTAGAACCTGATCGAATATCTATATAACGGGTAATATCTCTAACTGTTATCTACTTTGCAGATATACAGGCCGCCTTGGACTTTGCCGAATCCTGCAGCAGCAAAGCGACCAACGCCCCGAGGGCCAGCAGGATGAGGACTGCGCCGTACCCGTCGGTGGTGGCGATCAGGCCAAAGCTGCGAATCAGGTTGCCCGCCAGCAGCGAAGGCAAGCAAAACGCCAAATAACTCAGCACATAGAATGCCGACATCAAGCCTGCCCGTTCATGGGGCAAGGCCAGTGGCACCACACTGCGCAAAGCGCCGAGAAAGCCGGCGCCGAAGCCGCTGCCGGCGATCAACGTGGCGATAAAAAACAGCGGCAGGCTGGCGCTGTGCACTGCCGTGAGGATCAGCGCCACCCCCACAGCCAACAGCGTCGCGCCCAGGCGCAGGACCTTACTGGCCGGGCGGTTGCGCAGGGTGAAGATCATCAGCGCCCCGCTCAACGTCAGCACCGCCACCAGGCCGCCGCCGATAAGGTTCGACGTAGAGCCTGTGGCCGCTCGCACCAGCGACGGCGCCAGGGACAAGTAAAAGCCCCCCATCGCCCACACCGCCACGTCCACCGGCAGCGACAACCACAACGCTCGACGCGCCTGGGGCGGCACATGCAGCGTTGGGCGCAGCGATGCCACTGCACCGGGAATGCGAACAACGGTTTCCGGCAGGCGCCATACATACAGCGCCTGCACCAGCATCAGCGCCAGCAGCGTCCAGTAGATCAACTGCGTCGGCAGCGGCGCGAACTCCGCCAGCACACTGCTGCCCATCGCACCGCACGCCATGCCCAGCAGAGGCGCCACACTGTTGACCAGCGGGCCCTGTTGGCGGTCGGTGTCGAGCAATGCCGCGCCCAGCACCGCCGTGGCCATGCCGGTGGCAAACCCTTGCACGGTACGCGCGGCGATCAGCCAAGCCACGCTGCCTTCATTGATGAACAGCAGCATCGCCAGCATATTCAGGACCAACGCAGTAAAAATCACTGGCTTGCGTCCCAGGTGGTCCGACAGCGAGCCCACGGTCAACAGCGCCGCCAACAGGCTCAAGGCGTACACGCCAAAGATCAACGTGAGCATGCCTGCCGAAAACTGCAGCCCCTCCTGATACAGGTGATACAACGGTGTCGGCGCACTGGAAGCCGCGAGAAACGTCAGCAACGTGACCGCGAGGAACACCAGGCTGGACCGATGAGAAGTGAGGCTAGACATGGGCACGCTCCGCTAAAGCTAATATTTTGCTTTTGCGGAGTGTGCTACCCGCCAGCGCTTAAAGCAAATTCTTTGTGTTAAGGTCGCCGCATGGCGATAAAAGAAGGCCTCCGCCCGGGGGGCCGCAGTGCCCGGGTACAAGAATCGGTCCATTCGGCCGTACGTGATTTGCTCGACGCCCATGAGCGCTCCAGTGTCACGGTGCCGATGATTGCCGCGCGCGCAGGCGTCACGCCCTCGACCATCTACCGGCGCTGGGGCGACCTCTCGGTGCTGCTCGCGGATGTGGCCCTGGCGCGGATGCGCCCCGACAGCGAACCCGCCAACACCGGCAGCCTGCGTGGCGACTTACGGGCGTGGGCCGAGCAATATCTGGATGAGATGAGTTCGGAGCCGGGCCGCAACATGATGCGCGATCTGCAATGCAGCGTGACGCCGGGCTACTGCGTGAGCATCTTGAGTGGGCAGTTTCAGGCGATTGTCGATCGTTATCCGGACCAGGCACCACCGAGCGTGGACCACTTGATCAATCTGCTCGCTGCGCCGACGGTGTTTCGTATTCTGTTCTCAACCAAGCCACTGCAAGTTGAAGAACTGCACGCGCTGATCGAGCTGGCACTGAAGGCCTGAAGACCTGACACAAAACCAAATGTGGGAGGGGGCTTGCTCCCGATTGCGGTATGTCAGTCAGCTTATCTGTAGCTGACACATCGCAATCGGGAGC
>NZ_JAAUVM010000031.1:0-57551 GCF_012030485.1 Pseudomonas sp. B14(2022) | reverse complement strand
ACCATGCTGGCAGCCTTGAGCTTGAACTCACTCGAATAAGATTTACGCATATCCAAACACCTCAGATTTGGGCGCTATCATAGCGCCCGATTGAAGTGTCCAAAATCATTAGGCCAGTTCAGCTTGCTCCCGATTGCGGTGTAACAGTCAGATTATCTGTAGCCGAACCACCGTCATCGGGGGCAAGCCCCCTCCCACATGGGGACAGCACTTCAAGTCAGGACGGGGCGTGCTCAGGCCGCTGTTGACGCTGCGCCACCCAGAACTCCACCAGCTCACGCAACTGCGACAACTCCACCGGCTTGGCCATATGTCCGTCCATGCCGGCCTGGCGTGCGCGCTCTTTGTGCTCCGAGAGAATATGCGCCGTGAGCGCTACCACGGGTGTGCGAATGCGCTGGTGGCTGACTTCCCACGCCCGCAGTTGCTGGGTGGCCGAGAAACCATCGAGAACCGGCATCTCACAGTCCATCAACACCAGGTCATAACGCTGGGCCTTCATCGCCTCCAGCGCTTCTTCACCATTGCTGGCCGTGTCCGGGTTGAGGTTGAGCTTGCCGAGCATGCCGCGAATCACTTTGGTGGAGATGCTGTTGTCTTCGGCCACCAGGATCCTGAAATCGCTGGGCACGGTCACCGCCGCCGGAACACTGAGGGGCGGACGGGGCTGCGCGCCACCTTTGCTGCGCTGGGTCAACTCGTCGGCCAGGGTGGTCTTGAGGGTGTAACCGGCAACCGGCTTGGCAAGGATGCGTTTGATCCCGCAGTTCCGCGCGATGATCTTGCTCGGCGCATTGCTGATGCCGGTGAGCATGATCAGCAGGATGTCGTGGTTCAGGCTCGGGTCTTCCTTGATCTTCGCCGCCAGTTGCATGCCGGTCATGCCGGGCATGTTCTGGTCCAGCAGCACCACATCGAAGTAATCGCGCAGGTGCGCCTTGGTGCGCAGCAAGGCCAAGGCCTCTTTACCTGACGGTACGGCGCTGACATTCAGGCCCCAGGCCGAGCACTGCTGCACCAGCACTTTGCGGCACGTATCGTTGTCGTCCACGACCAGCACGCGCGCGCCTTTGAGCGGGCCGTCAAGGTCCGAGGTAGGGCGCTCCAGACGTTCCGGGTCCAGCGGCAGGGTCAGCCATAACGTGCTGCCCTGATGGCTGCCGCTCTTGATGCCGAACTCGCCGTTCATCAACAGGATCAGCTGGCGCGCGATCACCAGGCCCAGGTGGCCGCTCAAACGGGTGGCCGAGAGGAAGTTCTTGCTGTGCAGTTCGCTGTGCAGCAGTGCCTCGCGTTCGGTGGCCTCCATTGGCAGGCCGCTGTCCTGCACGGCTATGCGCAGGCGTGGATTGGTGGTGCGGTCGTCCAGGGCGACGACGATCAGCACTTCGCCTTCGTCGGTTTTGTGCAGGGCGTTTTCCAGCAGGCTCAGCAGCGCCTGGCGCAGGCGTGTCGGGTCGCCGCTGATGACGCGGGGTACCTGGGGCTGGATGAAGCTGATCAACTCGACGTTCTGCTGCTCGGCCTTGGCGCGGAAGATGCTCAGGCAATCCTCGATGAGTGCATTGAGGTCGAATTGCACGTCATCCAATTCGATCTGCCCGGATTCGAGCTTGGAGATGTCGAGGATCTCGTTGATCAATGTCAGCAGTTCGTTCCCGGCGCTGTGGATGGTTTGTACGTAGTCGCGCTGCTTCACCGACAGCGGCGTACCCAGCAGCAGTTCGGTCATGCCCAGCACGCCGTTCATGGGGGTGCGGATTTCATGGCTGATCTTGGCCAGGAATTCGGCCTTGGCAGCGATCTCGGCATTGCTGGCGGCCAGGTCGCGGCTGAGGCTGAAGCGGGCCTCGACAATCGCGCGCTGGCGCTCGCCCAGGGCCAGGCTCATCAACAGGCCGCTCAGACAGATAAAGGCCAGCAATGTGACGATCAAATCTTGGGGCGACACCATCGTCAGCCCCAGCAAGGCCGGGAGAATGATCAGCGTGCCGATGTTGAACACCACCATGCCCGCCACGAACAAGCGCGCCGGGCGGTAGCCTTTCTGCCAGTGATACGCCGAGACAAACAGCATGCTCAGGCCCGCCAAGGCCACCAGCGCGTAGGTGATGATGTTCAGCGGCAGGGTACTGACGAACAACAACAGCAGGCCGCACAGCACGATAAACAGGATGTCGGCCATCAACAGTTTGTTCAACGGGTGCGGACCCAGGGGCATGAAGAAGCGATAGGCAAACATCAGCCCGCACGGGGCGGTCAGCAGCAGTGCCAGGTAGGCGCCTGGGGTCTGGACCGCGTGCCAGTTCGGCAGCCATGGGCCTACCAGGTTGAGCAGCAGCGCCAGGCTGAGCATCAGCAGCAGTTCGCAGGCCGCCAGCCACAGGCTGCTGCGCGAGCGGTGGTAAGCGAAGCGCGTGAGGTTGTGCAGGATCAGCATCAGCAGGCAGCCGAACAGCAGGCCGTAGATCAACGTCTGGGTCTGATCGGCGGCGGCCAGCACGGCCGATTCCAAGGTGATATAGGGGCGCAGTTCGTGTTCCGAAACCAGGCGCAGGTAGACGTCGAGGGTCTTTTGGCTCTGGGGCATCGGCAGCATGAAGTCGTTGCTGGGCAGCGGGCGTTCCGCCTGGGGCTGGCGGGTGCCGCTGCTTTGTTGTTCGACCAGGGTGTCGCCGTCCAGCACATAGAGGCTCAGGTGCGCCAGGTCCGGTGCGAATACCCGCAGCACTTGCTCGTGCTTGCCGGGTTGCAGCTTGAAACGTACCCACAACGCGCCGTCCGGCTCCGCGGCGGTAATGCGGTCCAGTTCGATGGGGCTGAATTGATTGGTGTAGCGTGAGGAGCGGATGTCGCTCAGCTGCAGGTCGGCCTGTTCATCAAGCAATACTGCCCAGCCACTGCCTTGCGCGGCGGCCTGGGCCGGGAACAGGCAGAGCAGCGTCAGCAGACTGACAGTGAAACCTATGGCGATCCTGAGCCAGCGCACGGCGAAATCCCTTCGTAGGTTGATGCACGGTTAACTATGCGCGGGGAGGCCTGTATACGGCAAGGGCCAGAAGCCCTTGCCTAACCGAACGGATAGCTAGCGTTACTGGCTTTCGCCACGTTCACGGGCAATGGCGCGGTAGCCGATGTCCGTGCGGTAGAAGCAGCCTTTCCAGTCGATTTTCGCGGCCAGCTTGTACGCCTGTTGCTGTGCAGCGTCGACGCTGGCACCCATTGCGGTGGCGCACAGCACACGGCCGCCGGCGGTCACGACCTTGCCGTCCTTGAGCGCGGTGCCCGCATGGAACACCTTGCCTTCCAGGGTGGCCGCCGCGTCCAGGCCTTCAATCACATCGCCCTTGGCGTAGTCGGCAGGGTAACCGCCGGCTGCCAGCACGATGCCAACGCTCGGACGTGGATCCCACTGCGCTTCAACCTTGTCCAGGGCCTGGGCGAGGGCGGCTTCCACCAGCAGCACCAGGCTCGATTGCAGGCGCAGCATCACCGGTTGGGTTTCCGGGTCGCCGAAGCGGCAGTTGAACTCGATGACTTTCGGGTTGCCGGCTTTGTCGATCATCAGGCCGGCGTACAGGAAGCCGGTGTACACATTGCCTTCGTCGGCCATGCCGCGCACGGTCGGCCAGATCACCAGGTCCATCACGCGCTGATGCACGTCGGCAGTGACCACCGGGGCCGGGGAGTAGGCACCCATGCCGCCCGTGTTCGGGCCGCTGTCGCCGTCGCCGACGCGTTTGTGGTCCTGGCTGGTGGCCATCGGCAGCACGTTCTTGCCATCGACCATCACGATAAAGCTGGCTTCTTCGCCGTCGAGGAATTCTTCGATGACCACACGCGAACCGGCATCACCAAAGGCATTGCCGGCGAGCATGTCACGCACGGCGTCTTCGGCTTCCTGCAAGGTCATGGCGACGATCACGCCTTTACCGGCGGCCAGGCCATCGGCCTTGATCACGATCGGCGCACCTTTTTCACGCAGGTAGGCCAGGGCCGGCTCGATCTCGGTGAAGTTCTGGTAGTCGGCCGTCGGGATCTTGTGGCGCGCCAGAAAATCCTTGGTGAAGGCTTTCGAGCCTTCCAGCTGGGCAGCGCCGGCGGTAGGGCCGAAGCAATCCAGGCCGCGGCTGCGGAACAGGTCTACGACACCGGCAACCAATGGCACTTCCGGACCGACGATGGTCAGGGAGACGTTTTTCTCGGCGAAGTCGGCCAGTTGCTCAAGGGCCAGTACGTCGATGGCGACGTTTTCGCACTTGGCTTCGATGGCGGTACCGGCGTTGCCGGGGGCGACGAAGACTTTCTGGACCCGTGGGTCCTGGGCAACTTTCCAGGCCAGGGCGTGTTCACGGCCACCGCTGCCAATGATCAAAACATTCATTTCAAAAACCTCTGTGAAACGCTGTGCTTTCTGTAGGAGCGAGGGGGACGCCTAGTTCTTGCTCGCGAAGATCGTCAACGATAACGGGGGGTATCTGACTCCCCGTGGCGTTTTCGGGCTTTTCGCGAGCAAGCTCGCTCCTACAGTAGGAAAGCTGGGGTGTTTAGTGACGGAAGTGGCGCATACCGGTGAAGACCATGGCGATGCCGGCTTCATCAGCAGCGGCAATCACCTCGGCATCACGCATCGAGCCGCCCGGTTGGATCACGGCAGTCACGCCCGCTTTGGCGGCGTTGTCCAGGCCATCACGGAACGGGAAGAATGCATCGGACGCCATCACCGAACCGGCCACCTGCAAACCGGCGTGCTCAGCCTTGATCGCGGCGATACGCGCCGAGTTCACGCGGCTCATCTGGCCAGCGCCGACACCGATGGTCTGGCGGTTCTTGGCGTAGACGATGGCGTTGGATTTAACGTACTTGGCCACTTTCCAGGCGAAGATCAGGTCGTTGATCTCTTGCTCGGTCGGGGCGCGCTTGGTCACGACTTTGAGGTCTGCGCTGCCGATCATGCCGATGTCGCGGCTCTGTACCAGCAAGCCGCCATTGACGCGCTTGTAGTCCCAGGCAGCGGCACGTTCAGCCGACCACTCGCCGCAGGCCAACAGGCGCACGTTGGCTTTGGCCGCCACGATGGCGCGGGCTTCTTCGCTCACGGAAGGGGCGATGATCACTTCGACGAACTGACGCTCGACGATGGCCTTGGCGGTCTCGGCATCCAATTCACGGTTGAACGCGATGATGCCGCCGAAGGCCGATTCGGTGTCGGTGGCGTAGGCCAGTTCGTATGCCTGGCGGATGCCGCCTTCAGCATCCGGGCTCACGGCCACGCCGCACGGGTTGGCGTGCTTGACGATCACGCAGGCCGGCTTGACGAAGCTCTTCACGCATTCCAGCGCGGCGTCGGTGTCGGCCACGTTGTTGTAGGACAGTTCTTTGCCTTGCAACTGGGTCGCGGTGGCGATGCCCACTTCGGCAGGCTTGGCTTCCACGTAGAACGCCGCGCTCTGGTGCGGGTTCTCGCCGTAGCGCATTTCCTGGGCCTTGATGAACTGGCTGTTGAAGGTGCGCGGGAATTGGCTGCGCCCTTCAGTGCTCAGGGTTTCGGCGGCCTGGTTCACGGTGCCCATGTAGTTGGCGATCATGCCGTCATAGGCGGCGGTGTGTTCGAACGCCTTGAGCATCAGGTCGAAACGCTGGGCGTAGGTCAGGCCGCCGGCTTTCAGGCTTTCCAGCACTTGGGCGTAGTCGCCGGCGTTGACCACGATGGCCACGTCTTTGTGGTTCTTGGCCGCCGAGCGAACCATGGTCGGGCCGCCGATATCGATGTTTTCGATGGCGGTCGGCAGGTCGCAGCCTGGCTTGTTGATGGTGGCTTCGAACGGGTAGAGGTTAACGGCCACCAGATCGATCGGCTTGATGCCGTGCTCGGTCATGATGGCGTCGTCGATGCCGCGACGACCGAGGATGCCGCCGTGGATTTTCGGGTGCAGGGTCTTGACGCGACCGTCCATCATTTCTGCGAAGCCGGTGTAGTCCGCCACTTCCACTGCGGCCACGCCGTTGTCCTGCAGCAGTTTGAAGGTCCCGCCCGTGGAGAGGATTTCCACACCCAGGGCTTCCAGCTCCCGGGCAAATTCGAGGATCCCGGTCTTGTCGGAGACACTGATCAAGGCGCGGCGGATCGGCAGGCGGGTAGTCTGGTCGGTCATTTCAATTTCCATCAAAAGCAAAGGAGTCAGCAAAAAAGGCGACCGGTTTTACGCGGGCGCCTTTCTGGTTTGATTGAATGCTTACAGCAAATCGTATTGCTTGAGCTTTTTGCGCAAGGTGCCACGGTTGAGGCCCAGCAGCTCACTGGCTTTGGTCTGGTTGCCCTTGACGTAGTTCATCACGCTTTCGAGCAGGGGCGCCTCGACTTCGGAGAGCACCAGGTTGTACACGTCCGTGACGGAAGCGCCCTCAAGGTGGGCGAAATAATTATGCAGCGCCTTCTCGACACTCCCGCGAAGGGTCTGGCCTTCTTCGCTCGGCGTGTTGAGGTGCTGTTTTAAATTGACGTTGTCGCTCACGGGTGTTGTTCCACTCACTAAAGTCTCGGTCATCATCGTCATGCGGCCACCCATTCTCCGTCCCCTGCTCTCAGGCTCTTGTCTCGTTCGGCAAAAAACTCACGAACGGCGGTGACCTGTGCTTGCGTTTCATCCAAACGATTGAAGCCGGCGCGAAACTCCCTGGCGCCCGGCAGGGTTGCGAGATACCAACCCACATGCTTGCGAGCAATACGCACGCCCATCACCTCTCCATAGAAGGTGTGAAGTGCAGCCAGATGCTCTAGCAGAATACGTTCCACCTCGACCAGTTCCGGCGCCGGCAGGACTTTACCCGTACGCAGAAAATGCTCGATCTCACGAAAAATCCACGGTCGCCCCTGTGCGGCCCGGCCAATCAACACACCATCGGCACCGGTGGCTTGCAGCACGCGCCGGGCTTTTTCGGCTGAGTCGATGTCTCCATTGGCAAATACCGGCATCGACACCGCCTGCTTGATCGCGGCGATGGTGTCGTACTCGGCTTCACCGGTGTAAAGGTCGGCGCGGGTGCGGCCATGCACTGCCAGCGCTGTAATGCCTGCCTGTTCGGCGATCTTCGCCACCGTCAGGCCGTTCTTGTTGTCCCGGTCCCAGCCGGTACGAATCTTCAGGGTCACCGGCACATCCACTGCGGCAACAACGGCCTGCAGGATCTCGGCAACCAACTGCTCATCCTTCAACAGCGCGGAACCGGCGGCCTTGTTGCAGACCTTCTTGGCCGGGCAGCCCATGTTGATATCGATGATCTGTGCGCCCAACTCCACGTTGGCTCGGGCCGCATCCGCCAGCATTTGCGCATCACCGCCGGCGATCTGTACCGAGCGGGGCTCGGGATCACCTTCGTGGATCATGCGCATCCGCGATTTGCGGGTGTTCCACAAGCTCATGTCGCTGGTGACCATTTCCGAGACTACTAGACCCGCGCCCAAACGCTTGCACAGCTGACGAAAGGGCTGGTCGGTGACGCCCGCCATCGGGGCGAGAATCAAGCCATTCTGCAATGTATATGGGCCGATGCGTACCGCCGACATAGGACTTCCCTGTTGTGGGGCCGGATCATTAGAGTTCGAAAAAGGGTTGGCATGATACCCGCTCTCGATGACTGGATAAAGGCTGAATTGGATAAAATCTGAACAGTTATTTCTTTATCGCCGCCGGTTTGGATGGGCGGCGCCCAGTCAATAACCCACCGTCAAGCTTCGGTGCGTGAGCCGATTCACTCGGGCGAGTGGAAGCTCAAGCTGTAATTCACGGCTTTATTGCCCGGATCGAGGATGTCCAGGGAGATATGGATCGGGGTCTGTGATGGCATTTCGCTCACCCCAGCCAACTCGCCACTCAGGTATTCGGCGGGCTTGAAGCGACGACTGGCAATCAGGTTGCCGTTGATGTCGGCGAAACGCAGCTCCAGCAGCGGAAAGGGCTGGGAGAACGTCGCGCGGTTATAGATGATCGCATCCACCACCAGCGCCCCGGCGAACTCCGGGTGACTGCGTACCACCAGGTTGCTGCTCTTGATATGGGCGATATCGACCCGCGACGGCACCGTGCAGCCCAGTGTGGGGCACAGTTGCTGGAACCACGGGCGGTAAGCGTCCTGGCGGGCCAGATCGTCGAATTGATAGGCAATGTACTGCGCGGCCAGGCCGGCGGCGGCGATGAGTACCAGCAGCATCCAGATCAGGCGGCGTCCCAGGCCCTGCGGGCGTTTTTGCGCGTACAGGTGCAGAGGGTCGTCTTCCAGGTCCTGGAGCAGGTCGTCATGGACGCCGGCCTCGGGGCGTGGGCGCTTGCGACGGGATTGCGCGCGCTCTTCGGGCTGCGCTTCATCCGCTGCTGCTGTCAGGGGCGTGAACGGCGGGTCGGTGTGTTCATCGTCCGGGGTTGAGCGCAGCGCTGGCTCATCGTCGCTGTCGTCGATGTGCAACGACATGGATGGCTCGGTGCGTTGCCTGGTCGCAGGGGCTTTGCTCGGTTCAGGTTCTTCTTCGGAAGCGTTGGCGCGTTCTTCAGCCGGCTCGCTGAACAGGCTGGCGGCCCATTTTTCTTCTTCGGCCTTGACGGTTTCGCGGCTGGCGCTGAGGGCGTCTTCTTTCTGCCGACGGTCGGCGCCGGGCTGGCGGCGTTCCGCGCCCACGGGCTGGGTATGCTGAATCTCGCGGCGTTCCAGCTTGGCCAGTTCCTTGTCCAGGTCCAGGTTGTCCAGGTCCAGCTCTTCGGCGCTCCACTGCTTCTGGCTGATTGCCCGCTGTGGCTCAGGCGCTGCTTCGCGCGCGGGCTCGATCGCGGCCGGTTGCTCCGGCGCAGGCGCCTGGGCGCGCTGCTCCAGCAACTGGCGGGCAGCGTTGAAGACTTGCAGGCACGAGCCGCAGCGAACCACGCCGCGAGCCACGCTCAATTGGGCGTGATTGACGCGAAAGCGGGTTTGGCAATGCGGGCATTGGGTGACGAAACTGTCGGTCATGCGGCCATCCGATTCAGGCAAGCGCTCATTCTAGCGCCGACGTCCGCTGATGCGTACCCAGCCATCACGGTTAGCGATCGGATCCAGCTCGAAATCCTTGGCGTAGGCGGCGGCGACGTCTTCGCCTTGCTCGGCGAGGATGCCCGACAGCGCCAGGCGCCCACCCGGCTTGACCAGGCTCGACAGTTGCGGCGCCAGGGAAACCAGCGGGCCGGCGAGGATATTGGCGACCAGCACGTCGGCCTGCACCTGGGGCAAATCCTGCGGCAGGTAGAGCGGGAATTTACCTTCAGGAATGTTGTTGCGCCCGGCGTTATCGCGGGAGGCTTCCAGGGCCTGCACGTCGATGTCGGTGCCCACGGCTTCCTTGGCGCCCAGCAGCAGGGCGGCAATCGCCAGGATCCCCGAGCCGCAGCCGAAGTCCAGCACGTGGCTGTCAGTCAGGTTCTGGCCGTCCAGCCACTCCAGGCACAGCGCGGTGGTGGGGTGGGTACCGGTGCCGAATGCCAGGCCCGGATCCAGCAGCAGGTTGACCGCGTCCGGCTCCGGGGCGGCATGCCAGCTCGGCACGATCCACAGGCGCTGGCCGAAGCGCATCGGCTGGAAGTTGTCCATCCAGCTGCGTTCCCAGTCCTGGTCTTCGATGATTTCGCTGTGATGCTCAGGCAATGGGCTGCCGGTGAGCAACTCCATATGGGCCAGCACGGCGGCGGCATCGGCGCCGTCTTCGAACAGGGCCAGCAGGTGAGTGTGGGACCACAGCGGGGTGGTGTTCAGCTCGGGTTCGAAGATCGGCTGGTCTTCGGCGTCCATGAAGGTGACCGAGACGGCGCCCACTTCGAGGAAAGCGTCTTCGTAGGTTTCGGCTTGTTCTGGGCTGATGGCGAGACGGACTTGCAGCCAAGGCATGGCGGGCACCTTTGAAAAAATGAGTGTGCAGCGGGGTAGGCTGCGAAAGCGCGCAAGTTTACGCGAGCGGCGGGCAGAAGACGACACTACTGACTGCACGCCGGTCAAATGTGGGAGGGGGCTTGCCCCCGATTGCAGGGTGTCAGTCTCAGTATCTGTAACTGATCCACCGCTATCGGGGGGCAAGCCCCCTCCCACATTTGGACTGTGTACATCTTCAAAATAGAGGGCCCACAAACAACAAAGCCGCCCGAAGGCGGCTTTGTTGGGTGGAGCACTTACTGGTTGGCCAGCTTGTGTTCCAGGTAGTGAATGTTCACACCACCTTCGCAGAAGCCTTCATCACGAACCAGGTCCCGGTGCAGCGGGATGTTGGTCTTGATGCCGTCGACCACGATTTCGTCCAGGGCATTGCGCATACGGGCCATGGCCTCGTCGCGGGTGGCGCCCCAGGTGATCAGCTTGCCGATCAGCGAGTCGTAGTTGGACGGAACCTTGTAGCCGCTGTACAGGTGCGAATCGACGCGAACGCCGTTGCCGCCCGGAGCATGGAAGTGCTTGACCAGGCCTGGACTTGGGATAAAGGTCTTCGGGTCTTCGGCGTTGATCCGGCACTCCAGGGAGTGGCCATGGATCTTCACGTCGTCCTGGGTGAAGGACAGCACGTTGCCGGCGGCGATGCTGAGCATCTCCTTGACGATGTCGATACCGGTGACCATCTCCGACACCGGGTGCTCTACCTGCACTCGAGTGTTCATCTCGATGAAGTAGAAGCGGCCGTTCTCGTAGAGGAACTCGAAGGTGCCGGCGCCGCGGTAGTTGATGTCGATGCACGCCTTGACGCAGCGAGCCAGGACTTCCTGGCGAGCGGTTTCGTCCAGGCCCGGTGCCGGTGCTTCTTCCAACACCTTCTGGTGACGACGTTGCAGCGAGCAATCGCGGTCGCCCAGGTGGATGGCGTGACCCTGGCCGTCGGACAGTACCTGCACTTCCACGTGACGTGGGTTGGTCAGGTACTTCTCGAGGTAGACCATCGGGTTGCCGAACCAGGCAGCCGCTTCGGAGCGAGTCTGCTTGGCCGCTTCGATCAGCTCTTCTTCCTTGTGCACCACGCGCATGCCGCGACCACCACCGCCACCGGCGGCCTTGATGATCACTGGGTAACCGACTTCGCGACCAATGCGCAGTGCGGTTTCCTCGTCTTCAGGCAGTGGGCCGTCGGAGCCCGGAACGGTTGGCACGCCGGCGGCGATCATGGCGTCCTTGGCCGATACCTTGTCGCCCATCAGGCGAATGGTTTCGGCTTTCGGGCCGATGAAGGCAAACCCGGATTTTTCCACCTGTTCGGCGAAATCGGCGTTTTCCGCGAGGAAGCCGTAGCCCGGGTGGATGCCATCAGCGCCGGTCACTTCAGCGGCCGCGATGATGTTCGAGACTTTCAGGTACGAGTTCGTGGCCAGTGGCGGGCCAATGCAGATGCTTTCGTCCGCCAGTTTCACGTGCATCAATTCGGTATCGGCCGTCGAGTAAACAGCGACGGTCTTGATGCCCTCTTCCTTACAGGCGCGCAGGATACGCAGCGCGATCTCGCCGCGGTTGGCGATCAGGACTTTTTGCAGTTTCTTCGCAGGTTTCAACATCGAAGGCGCTCCGCGGTTCAAACGATGGTGAACAGCGGCTGGTCGTACTCAACCGGCTGACCGTTTTCTACCAGGATGGATTCGATGACGCCGGCTTTTTCGGCCGTGATGTGGTTCATCATCTTCATCGCTTCAACGATGCAGATGGTGTCGCCCACTTTCACGGTCTTGCCCACTTCAACGAAGGCTGGCGAGGTCGGTGCCGGGGTGCGGTAGAACGTACCGACCATTGGCGACTTGACCACGAAACCGTTCAGCGCAGGGGCTGCCGGTGCGGCAGGTGCAGCGGCAGCAGCAGGCGCGGCGGCCGGAGCAGCAGCCGGTGCCGGTGCCTGCATCTGTGGCGCGTAGAACTGTTGGGCCGGGGTCTTGCTGTGGCGGCTGATCCGTACGGACTCTTCGCCTTCCTTGATTTCCAGCTCGTCGATACCGGATTCTTCCAGCAGTTCGATCAGTTTCTTAACTTTACGGATATCCATGAATCATCAACTCCCAAGGGTCGGTCAGGGGCGCTTGGCCTGTTCTTCAAGCTGTTCCAGGGCGGCCTCCAGGGCCAGTCGGTAACCGCTGGCGCCAAGGCCGCAGATCACTCCTACCGCAACGTCGGAGAAGTAGGAGTGATGGCGGAAAGGTTCGCGTTTGTGCACGTTCGATAAATGCACTTCGATGAATGGGATGCTCACCGCCAGCAGCGCGTCACGTAATGCAACACTTGTGTGCGTAAAAGCGGCGGGATTGATCAGGATAAAGTCCACGCCTTCGCCACGCGCGGCATGGATGCGATCAATCAATTCATACTCGGCATTGCTTTGCAGGTAGAGCAGATGGTGGCCGGCTTCACGTGCCCGTCGTTCCAGGTCAAGGTTGATCTGATCGAGGGTTACTGCCCCGTAGACGCCCGGTTCACGGGTGCCGAGCAGGTTCAGGTTGGGTCCGTGAAGAACCAGTAAGGTCGCCATCGGCTGTTCCTTGTTATTGATGTGGGCAAGGCAGAACCCGGCGACTATGCCGCAAAGCCTTTGTGACTGTCCAGTTCTATGCAGTAGGCGGCACGATTAGCGAGGATTGCGCAAAATTTGTGACTGGGGGTCGGGATCCGGTCATTGGTAATACGCCCTTGAATCCCGTGGAGATCAAATGTGGGAGGGAGCAAGCCCCCTCCCACATTATTTGATTTTGGATCTTCAGGGGGCAGGTCAGACACGGAACGCCTGCACAGCCGTATTAAGCTGCCCACCCAGCACCAGCAAATGCTCACCCTGGCTGCGGCCCTGGCCGATGCGCAGCAGGTTGTCCTCACCCAGCTGATGAATCCGTTCGCTGTTATCGCGAATCTCACTCACGGCGCCACTTTGCTGCGCCGTTACATCGGCAATGCGCACGGCGGTGGCGGAAATGGTCTGGATCGCGCCGACGATTTCATCCAGTGCGCCATCTGCCGCCTGGGCTTGCTGGGCGGTGGCCTCGGCGTGTTCGACCTGGGCGCGCATGCCCTGCACCGATTGGTGTGCAGCGGTTTGCAGGCCGGTGATCAAGCCCTGGATCTCGGCGGTGGCGCCAGCGGTGCGTTGGGCCAGGGTGCGCACTTCGTCGGCGACTACGGCAAAACCGCGCCCGGCCTCACCGGCGCGTGCGGCTTCGATGGCGGCGTTGAGCGCCAGCAGGTTGGTCTGGTCGGCAATCGAGCGAATCACGGTCAATACGCCGCCAATGGTGGCGGACTCTTCGGCAAGTTTCTCGATCATCTGCGCATTTTGCTGCACTTCACCCACCAGCGCGTGCAGGCCGGTCAGGCTCAGGCCGATCACGCGCTGGCCTTGCTCGACCGCCTGGCCCGCGCTGCGGCTGGCGCCGGCCGCCTGGCTGGCATCCCCGGCGACTTGCTGGATGGTGGCTTCCAGTTCGCCCAGGGAATCACGAATCTGCGCGGTATCCCCGGCCTGGCGTTCGGCGCCGTCGTGCAGGCCACTGCTCAGCTCGGCCAGGGCGCGGCTGCTGCCGGCCACTTCTTCGGCATTGCCACGGATGGTACCCACCAGGTCCACCAGGTAGGCGCGCAAGCGGTTAAGGGATGCTCCGATGTCGCGCAGTTCGCGATTGGTCTTGCCCACGATAATCGGCTGGCTGAAATCGCCTTCGCCCCAGGTCGACAAGGCCGGGGCCAGGTTGGTCAGCACCCGCGCCAGGCGTCGTTGCAGGGTGTCGATCAGCAGGGCGATCAGCAGGATCAGGCCGATCATCACGCCTTGTATCAGGCGCACTTCGCCCTGGATCTTGCCGTGTTGCGCGCGCACCACCGGCTCCAGGCCGGCGATCGCCTGTTGAACGGCAGCGATTTTCAAATGGGTGGCAGCGGCCAGGTCGGCGCGTTGCTGGATCTGCGTGCGGGTGCGCTGGAGTTCGGCGGGGTAGCGGGCCAGCAGGCCGTTGAGTTCGCGCTTGAGGTCGACGCCGGTGTCCTGGGCTTCGGCTTTTTGCGTATTTTCCAGGCCCATCAAGGCCGAAAAATCATCGGTGTTGGATTCTGCGCTGGCTTTTACCCCAAGCAGTGGCAGTTGTTCGAGCAGATCTGCCTGGCTGCGCATATTGCCGACTTCACGCTCTACATCGTCCGCCAGTTCCGCGCGACCGCTGCTCACCAGTTTGCCGCGGGCCAGGGACAGCTTGCCCAGGTGTTGCGAGGCGGCCAGCAGCGGTGGCAGGTAGCGCGCGGCTTCGGGGGTGTTGACGCCCATTGCGTACTGGGTCAGTTGCTCCAGATTGGCGCCCAGCTCCCGCTCTGCTTGCAGCAACAAGGCTTGCGGGTCGCCCGCCAACTTACCGGCCGCCAGCAGGTCGGTCTTGCTGAAGGTATCCAGGTCCGCGAGGCTGGGGCGCAGGTTTTGCGCGAGGTCGGCTGGCAGTTCATCCAGGTGCTGCAACAGGCTTTCCAGGCTCTGGCTGGCGCTGCTCAAGCGCAATGCATCACCGCTGGCCAGGTAGTCGTCGATATTGCGCGCGGCCTGGTTCTGAAAGGTCTGTGACAGACCGAGGTAGCGTTCCATCAGCAAATAAGGACGTTCCAGCGCCCGTTGCGACCACCACAGCGTCGCTCCAAGCGCCAGGCAAACGGCCACCAGCAGGAGGGTATTGAGATTGGTCAGCAGCTTCAGGCGCATGCGGGATATCAACCGACGGCAAAAGGTAAGTGCCTGAAGTTATTGCGTTTTCATTACAGGGTTATGACGGAATCACTGGATTCTGGTGAAAAGATGGCACTTTGCCTTTGCGTGCGCGCCGCTTGCACGCGGTTACGTCCGGCATGCTTGGCGCGGTACAGCGCCTCGTCGGCCTGGGCGGCCATCATCAGGCTGTCGGAGTCGTCGCACAGCTCCACCACCCCGGCGCTGAAGGTGCACCACAAGTCCTGGGGCTGGGCCGGGTAGTGAATTTCGGCAAAGCGCCCACGAATTTCATCCAGCACCTTGCAGGCCGATTCCAGGTCGGTGTCGGGCATCACGATGGCGAACTCTTCACCGCCATAGCGGCCGATGTAATCGGTCTTGCGCAGGCGTTGCTTGAGAAACAGCGCCAGGCTCTTGATCACGCGGTCACCCATGGGGTGGCCGTGGCTGTCATTGACCCGCTTGAAGTGGTCGATGTCGAGCATGGCAAAGCTCAACGGCTTGTTCTCGCGGCGCGCGCGGAAGCTGCAGTCTTCGAGCAATTGCAGGATATGGGTGTGGTTGTACAGCCCGGTCAGGCTGTCGCGCACCATCCGCGCCTTGAGGTTACGCGCACGGGCGGCGCGGTTGCGCACCGTGGTGATCAGGTGGCGCGGCTTGATCGGTTTGGTGAGAAAGTCGTCGCCGCCTTCGCTCATGGCGTCCAGCTGCTTGTCCAGGTCGTCTTCGGCCGACAGGTAGATGATCGGCACACTGACGTAACGGTCATTGTGGCGAATGACCTTGGCCAGTTCGGTGCCGGTACAGGCCGGCATGTACATGTCGAGGATAATCAGGTCGGGCTGGAAGTCCGCCAGCTCGGCCATGGCCTGGATCGGCTCGATCAAGGTACGGGTGACGATGCCGGCACTGTTGAGCAACCGCTCAGTGTGCAGCGCCTGGGCCCGCGAGTCATCGATGATCAGCACTTTGTATGGTTCGTACTGGGCGACGCAGGTCAGCACTTCGATCTTTTCCAGCAGGCTGGAGGCTTCCAGCGTGCCGGTGAGGAATTCCTGGCCGCCGGCGCGCACGGCGGCGAGGCGAGTGGGGGTGTCGGTTTCATGCAGGCTGAAAAACAACAGCGGCAGCTTATGCTCCAGGCCTTCCTGGGCCTCGGCCGCGAGCCTGAGGCCCAGACCGGCGCCACAGAAATCCACGTCCATGACAATGACTGAGGGCAGACGCTCGCTCATCGAGGTGCGAAACGCCGCCACGCTGTCCAGGGAGTGGGCGCTCATGCCAAAGAATTCCAGCTGCTTGGCCAGGCGCTCGGCGCGGTCGTGATCGGCCAGCATCACGTAGATCGGCTTGCGCATCGGCGGCAGGAAGGTTTGTTCCAACTGGTCGCCCTGGCGCAGGCCGGTGCGGGACAAGCGCTGCATCAAGCGGTTGAGTTCGGTGATCAAGTGGCTACTCAAGCGTCCGCGGTTTTCGTCCACCGCCTTGAGTGAGTCACCGATGTGCCGCGCCAACTGGCCGTGCTCGGGTTGTTCGAAGCGCTCGGCAAAGCGCAGCAGGCGCAGGTTGGCTTCGCTGAGTTCGGAGAGGTCGGCGCTTGACCATTCGCTGCGTTGCAGGCGCTGCCAGATCTCAAGAATTTGACGTGCCTGATGAATTACCCGCTGGGCAAAATGCTGCTTGAGACGCTCACGGCTGGGGTCTTCTGGCTCGGTCATATCCTGACTACTAGTTAGGGTGCATGCTGAGGTCGAACTGATGGCTCTATGCTAGCACCTCTTTTCAATGGGATGAGTGTCATATGTCAATTAACTGCGTGTCCCTGATATTCAGTGGGTGACCTGATGGTCGCGCAGCTTAAAAGGCGTGCATCCTTTATAGTCGAATGCTTCCCGTCTGCACGTTTGGTGAAAAGCCCCGCATGGGCGGGCACGATGGGGTAGGGTTGTGGTCGGAGTGTTTGAACGCACGCCCTCAATTCAAGTGCATGAACTCAAGTGATTGAAAGGATATCGCCATGCTGGACTGGAAAAACCGTGCGGGCAGTGCCAAAGGCCCTGCCCCTGAGCCCAAGTCGGCCAACCGCAGCTATTTTCGTACTTTGCTGATGAGCCGAGCCGTGCTCAGCGTGCTCGGCCTGTATCTGTTGGTCACCGGCGCCCTGGGCTGGTACTGGAGCGAAGAGCCGGCGCTGTTCCCGGTCCAGCAGAATGCGCAGCTTGCCGCCGAGAAGGAAGGCAAGCAGATGGTGTTGGGCTATACCACCGTCGAAACCCTCAAGACCGTGGTCGGCACGTTGCTGAACAAGCCCGGTGGCTATATTTCCAACGACCGTTTTCCGCCGGGCCTGTGGATGGACAACATGCCGAGCTGGGAGTACGGCGTGCTGGTGCAGGTGCGCGACCTGACCCGCGCCCTGCGTAAAGACTTCGCCCGCTCCCAGTCGCAGTCGGCCGAAGACGCCGATCTGGCCAAGGCCGAGCCGCGTTTCAACTTCGACAACAAGAGCTGGGTGCTGCCCTCCAGTGAGTCGGAGTACCAGGAAGGCATCAACTCCCTGAACCGCTATGAAGCGCGCCTGTCCGACCCGAATCAGCGTGGCGCCTTGTTCTATGCCCGCGCCGACAACCTGAACAACTGGCTGGGCGATGTGGCCACCCGTCTGGGTTCGCTGTCGCAACGCCTGTCGGCCAGCGTGGGCCGGGTCAAATTGAACACCGCACTGAAAACCGAAGCCCTGGCGCCGGGTGAAGTGCCGCAGGTCGACGAAGAAGTGGTGGAAACCCCATGGATGCAGATCGATAACGTGTTCTACGAAGCCCGTGGCCAGGCCTGGGCGCTGTCCCACCTGTTGCGTGCCATCGAAGTCGACTTTGCCGACGTGCTGGCCAAGAAAAACGCCACCGTCAGCGTGCGCCAGATCATTCGTGAGCTGGAGGCTTCGCAAGAGCCGGTATGGAGTCCGATGATCCTCAACGGCAGCGGCTTTGGCGTGTTGGCTAACCATTCGCTGGTCATGGCCAACTACATTTCCCGGGCCAACGCGGCGGTGATCGATTTGCGTCAACTGCTCAACCAGGGTTAATGATGGACGCGACTCAAAAGGAGGCTGCGCACCGCGTAGCCTCCGATGCCGAACTGATCTGCTGGGTCGACGAGCAGGACAACCTGCTCGGCCACCTCGTCAGGTCAGACCTGCGCCAGCGCGGCCTGATCGGCCGTTGCACCTTTATCTTCCTGTTCAATTCCAAGGGTGAGCTGTGTGTGCATCGGCGCACCCTGAGCAAGGCCCTGTACCCGGGTTTCTGGGATACGGCGGCGGGCGGGATGGTCGCGGCGGGCGAATCCTACGCGTTGTCGGCTGCCCGCGAGCTCGAAGAGGAACTGGGTGTCGGCGGGGTGGAATTGATCGAACATGACCATTTCTATTTCGAAGATGGCGACAGCCGACTCTGGTGCAAATCCTATTCCGCGACCTGGGACGGGCCTCTGCGCCTGCAGCCTGAAGAAGTCATGGAAGCGCGCTTTTTGCCCGTTGAAACGGTCCTGCAGGAAGCGCAGCAAAAGCCTTACTGCCCGGACGCCCAAGAGGGGCTGCGGCGCTATCTGGCCTCACGTCGCTAAAGCTGCATAAATTGGCGCCATTTGGCTCTTAGCAAGTCGGCTTTTTGCCGTTACACTGCGCGACTTTTCACCCGAACCGCCTTGGCGGCTCGGTAGCGCTGCCCCTGCCTGAGTGGGGCTTCGCGGTCGGTCGTCCCTTAGCGGAGGCCGATCAGTCTTTGTCCTCCCGAGAGGATTGCCGGTGGCCAAAAAAGCCGCATCCTTCGCCGCCCTCGGCGGCCTGGTATTTTCCACCGACGCAGGTCGACACTGCCCGGACTGTCGTCAGCCCGTGGATTCGTGTACCTGCAAACAGACCCTGATCCCCGAAGGCGACGGTATTGCCCGCGTGCGCCGCGAAAGCAAAGGCCGTGGCGGCAAGACGGTGACCACTATCACCGGCGTGCCCCTGGCTGAAGACGCGCTCAAGGAATTGGCCACCACGCTGAAAAAGCGCTGTGGCACCGGTGGCGCGTTGAAAGACGGGGTTATCGAGATCCAGGGCGATCACGTCGAACTGCTGTTGGCCGAGCTGATCAAGCTCGGTTACAAGGCCAAGAAGTCCGGCGGCTGAAAGCCTCTTCCCAACCTGTGTCTAAACTCTGTCCTGCGAGTGGGGTCTACCTTGCTTACAGGCAAATCGTCATTTTCATTCTTTAGACTGCGCCAGCCTCGAACGCGAGGCGGCGCCTTCGCCTTCATTTATAGGGGACTTCGATGTCCGTACGACGCACACGCAAAGACGATGGCAGCCAATGGACAGTTGCGGACAGCCGCAGTGTTTACGGGATTCGCCATTGGGGGGCCGGGTATTTCGCGATCAATGATGCCGGTCGCGTTGAAGTCCGTCCGAACGGCCCGAACAGCACGCCTGTCGACCTGTACGAACAAGTCGACCAGTTGCGCAAGAGCGGCCTGTCGTTGCCATTGCTGGTGCGCTTCCCCGATATCCTGCAAGACCGTGTCCGCCAGTTGACCGGTGCCTTTGACGCCAACATCGAGCGCCTGGAATACCAGAGCAAGTACACCGCGCTGTACCCGATCAAAGTGAACCAGCAGGAAGCGGTGATCGAAAACATCATCGCCACCCAGAACGTGTCTATCGGTCTGGAAGCCGGTTCCAAGCCTGAGCTGCTGGCCGTACTGGCCCTGGCGCCGAAGGGCGGCACCATCGTCTGCAACGGTTATAAAGACCGCGAGTTCATCCGCCTGGCGCTGATGGGCCAAAAGCTCGGCCACAACGTATTTATCGTGATCGAGAAAGAATCCGAAGTTGAACTGGTGATCGAAGAGGCCGCCAGCCTCAAGGTAAAGCCACAGGTTGGCCTGCGTGTGCGGCTGTCGTCCCTGGCGTCAAGCAAATGGGCGGACACCGGTGGCGAGAAGTCCAAGTTCGGTTTGTCGGCGGCGCAACTGCTGTCGGTGGTCGAGCGCTTCCGCGCGGCGGGCCTGGACCAGGGCATCCGCCTGCTGCACTTCCACATGGGTTCGCAGATCGCCAACCTGGCCGACTACCAGCATGGGTTCAAGGAAGCCATTCGTTACTACGGCGAATTGCGTAACCTCGGCCTGCCGGTGGACCACATCGACGTGGGCGGCGGCCTGGGCGTGGATTACGACGGTACTCACTCGCGTAACGCCAGCTCGATCAACTACGACATGGACGACTACGCCGGTGTGGTCGTGGGCATGCTCAAGGAATTCTGCGACGCGCAGAGCCTGCCGCACCCGAATATCTTCTCCGAAAGCGGCCGCTCCCTGACCGCCCACCACGCCATGCTGGTGGTGCAGGTGACCGACGTCGAGAAACACAACGACGAAATCCCGGTCATCGAAAACAAGGAAAGCCTGCCTGAAACCGTGCAATGGCTGGTAGACCTGCTCGGCCCGACCGACATCGAAATGGTCACCGAAACCTACTGGCGCGCCACTCACTACATGAGCGACGTGGCCACCCAGTATGCCGACGGCAAACTGACCCTGGCCGAGAAAGCCCTGGCCGAACAGTGCTACTTCGCCGTGTGCCGTCGCCTGCATAACTCGCTCAAAGCCCGCCAGCGCTCGCACCGCCAGGTGCTGGACGAACTCAACGACAAGCTGGCCGACAAGTACATCTGCAACTTCTCCGTGTTCCAGAGCCTGCCGGACACCTGGGCCATCGGCCAGGTCCTGCCGATTTTGCCGCTGCACCGCCTCGACGAAGAACCGCTGCGCCGCGCGGTGCTGCAAGACCTGACCTGCGACTCCGACGGCAAGATCAAGCAATACGTCGACGAGCAGAGCATCGAGACCAGCCTGCCGGTCCACGCCTTGAACGACGGTGAAGACTACCTGCTGGGTATCTTCCTGGTTGGCGCCTATCAGGAAATCCTTGGCGACATGCACAACCTGTTCGGCGACACCGACTCGGTGAACATCTATCAGCGCGAAGACGGCTCGGTGTACAGCGCCGGCATCGAGACCCACGACACCATCGAAGACATGCTGCGCTATGTGCACTTGTCGCCGGAGGAGTTGATGACTCACTACCGTGACAAGTGCGCCAGCGCGAAGATCAGTGCCAGTGAGCGTACGCAGTTCCTCGACGCGTTGCGTCTTGGCTTGACTCGTTCTTCCTACTTGTCCTCGTAAAAAATGTGGAAGGGGGCTTGCCCCCCTTCCACATTAGGATTGCATTTCTTCAGTTAACCCCCAGCCACAGCCCCTGCCGATTCAGACGCCAGGCTATCGCCCACAGCGTCAGGCTGCGCACTGCCATGAACAGCAGGAAGGTTATCCACAGCCCGTGGTTACCCAACCCCTGTAATGCCCAAGCGATTGGCAGCGTCAGCAATACCGTCAGCAACATTCCATCGCGCATCTCTCGTGCCCGAGTAGCGCCGATAAACAACCCATCCAACAGATAACTCCACACCGCAATCAACGGCAGTACCGCCAGGTATGGCAGGTAGATATCGGCGGTTTCGCGCACGCTGGGGATATCGGTCTGCATGGCGATAAACAGGTGGCCGGCGACAGTGAAGAGCAGGGCGAAGCCGACGCTGGCGATCAATGACCAGCCGCCGGCAACCACCAGGGAGCGGCGTAAGGATTGGCGATCATGGGCGCCGATGGCATGGCCGCATAGGGCCTCGACCGCGTGGGCCAGACCGTCCAACGCATGAGCGGTCAGTAACAAGCCATTGAGCAATAGAGCATTGGCCGCCACGGTGGCATCGCCCAGGCGTGCGCCTTGCACCGTGATCATGAAAAACACCGACTGCAACGCCAGGCTGCGGATAAAAATGTCGCGGTTCACCGCGAGCAACGGGCGCCAGCTTTCCCAAAGCTTCAACGCGGCCCAGGCGATATGCCCGGGGTAGGCGCGCAGGGCTTTTCGCGTGAGGGCCAGACCGAGCAAGGCGCCGGTCCATTCGGCGATCACCGACGCGCGGGCGGAGCCGACCACACCCCAGTCCAGCCCGAGGACGAACCACAGGTTGAGGGCAATATTCACCAGGTTGGTGGTCAATAGAGTCGCCAGCGGCGCGCGGGCGTTTTGCGTGCCCAGGAACCAGCCCACCAGCGCATAACTGGCCAGCGCGGCAGGCAGGCCGAACAGGCGGGTGTGGAAGAACTCGCGGGTCAGTTGGTTGAGTTCGGGGGAGGGCTGCATCCACTCCAGGGCTAGATGGCTCAGTGGAATGCCGACGGTGCCGAGCAGCATCGCCAACCCCAGCGCCAGCAACAGGCCTTGCAGCAGGATTTGCCGCAGTGCCGCACCATCACTGCGCCCGGCGGCCTGGGCGGCGAAACCGGTGGAGCCCATGCGCAGAAAACCCATGGCCCAGGCGAGGAAGGTATAGAGGCTGGCGCCGACGGCCACGGCGCCCAGTTGGTGGGCGTGGGGCAGGTGGCCGATGACCATGCTGTCGACCAGTGCCACCAACGGCACGGAGATGTTCGAAAGAATCATCGGTGCAGCCAGAGCCCATACACGGCGATGGGTAGGGCGATCGCGCCAGTCGGTCAGTAAGGTGGACATGCAGGCTCCTTGGGGGAGCGGCATTGTAACCGTCCATTGGCACCGCAACAGGGTCAATGTGGAATGGGGCCCCTCCCACATATTAATCTCCAATGTCCGTGGGATTTGGCTGGAACGCGAAACACGCCCAGAACCAAACCACCCTCCGTCGGTCAATGTGACCAGCGCCACATCGGCTTTGCCGACGCTGATATATAGTTCATCCCTCGGTTCCCTCTGACGACGAGTGCCCCATGCTTAACAAAGGATTGTTCCTGGCCTGCGCGCTGGCCCTGCTGAGCGCCTGCGATTCCTCCGATAAACCGGCTGCACCGCCTGCGCCCACCGTGGCGGCAGCGCCGAAACCGGCCAAGGCGGCGGTGGATGTGGCGGCGCTGAAACAGCGTTATGCCGGGCGTGAGCTGAGTGTGGTGGATGTGTCGGAGGTGCAGCTGGACGGGGCCAGCACCTTGTCGGTGAGCTTTTCCATTCCGTTGGATCCGGAGCAGAAGTTTGCCGACAAACTCCATCTGGTCGACAGCAAGTCCGGCAAGGTCGACGGCGCCTGGGAGCTGTCCGATAACCTCATGGAACTGCGTCTGCGCCACCTGGAGCCCCAGCGCAAACTGGTGCTGACGGTGGATGCCGGGGTGAAGGCGGTCAACGCCAACACGCTCGCCGCCGAGTACAGCGCGCGCCTTGAGACCCGCGACCTGCAAGCCACCGTCGGCTTCGCCAGCCGTGGCACGCTGTTGCCGACGCGCCTGGCCGAAGGCCTGCCGGTGATCGCGCTGAACGTCGACAAGATCGACGTTGAGTTCTTTCGGATCAAGCCCGAATCCCTGCCGTCGTTCCTGGCGCAATGGGGGCGCAATACCAGCCTGCAAAGTTATGAATCCCGCGAATTGCTGCCGCTGGCTGACCTGGTCTACGGCGGCCGTTTCGACCTGAACCCGGCGCGCAATACCCGCGAAACGCTGTTGCTGCCGATCGCCGGCCTCAAGCAATTGCAACAGCCGGGTGTGTACCTGGCGGTGATGCGCGCCTCGGGCACCTACAACTATTCGCAACCGGCCACACTGTTTACCTTGAGCGATATTGGCCTGTCGGTGCACCGCTACGCCAATCGCCTGGATGTGTTTACCCAGGCGCTGGAAGGTGGCAAGGCATTGGATGGCGTCGACCTCGAAGTGCTCGATGCCGACGGCCGTGTTTTGGGCCAGGGCAAGACCGAGAAGGGCGGTCACGCTGAACTGCCATTGCCGAAAAAGGCCCAGGTGTTATTGGCCAAACAGGGCGAGCAGACCAGTTTGCTGCGCCTGGACAGCGCCGCCCTTGACCTGGCGGAGTTCGACATTGGCGGCCAACCTTCGCACCCCCTGCAGTTCTTTGTGTTCGGCCCGCGCGACCTGTATCGCCCCGGCGAAACCGTGTTGCTCAACGCCCTGCTGCGCGACAAGGACGGCAACGCCGTCAAGCCGCAACCGGTGAGCGTCGAAGTGCGTCGCCCGGATGAACAGGTGAGCCGCAAGTTTGTATGGGATGCCGACGCCTCCGGCCTCTATCAATATCAACTGCAACTGGCCGGTGAAGCCCCGACCGGGCGCTGGCAGTTGGTGTTCGACCTGGGTGATGGCAAGCCGCAGCTGTATGAATTCCTCGTCGAAGACTTCCTGCCCGAGCGCCTGGCGCTGGAACTCAAGGGCAGCGACACGGCATTGAGCCCGGCGGATAACCCGGTGATTAAGGTCAATGGTCGCTACCTCTATGGTGCGCCGGCGTCGGGCAACCGCGTCAGCGGGCAAGTCTATGTGCGACCGTTGCGCGAAGCGGTCAAGTCGCTGCCGGGTTATCAATTCGGCTCCGTCACCGAAGAAGAACTGAGCCAGGACTTCGAGCTGGACGAAAGCGTACTCGACGCCAAGGGCCAGGAAGAACTGACCCTGGAAAGCAAATGGGCCGACGCCAAATCCCCTCTGCAACTGATCGTGCAAGCCAGCCTGCAAGAGTCGGGTGGGCGGCCGATCACCCGGCGCCTGGTGCAGCCGATCTGGCCGGCCGAGCAATTGCCGGGCCTGCGCGGCCTGTTTGACGGCAAGGAAACCAATGGCGATGGCCCGGCGGAATTCGAAGTGCTGCTGGCCAACCAGGACGGGCAAAAACTCGCCGCGCCAAACCTCAAGGTCCGCCTGGTGCGCGAGCGCCGTGACTACTACTGGAATTACTCGGACAGCGATGGCTGGAGCTATCACTACAACGAGAAATTCCTCAACCTCGACGAACAGACCCTGAACATCAAGGCCGGCGATACCGCCAAGGTCAGCTTCCAGGTGGAGTGGGGCCCGTACCGTGTCGAGGTCGAGGACCCGCAGACCGGGCTGGTCAGCAGCCTGCGTTTCTGGGCCGGTTACCAGGCCCAGGACAACACCGAAGGCGGCGCCGTGCGCCCCGACCAGGTCAAGCTGGCGCTGGATAAACCCGCGTATGGCGACGGCGACACCGCCAACGTCACGGTCACGCCGCCGGCTGCCGGTAAAGGTTACCTGCTGGTGGAATCCGCCGAAGGGCCGCTGTGGTGGCAGGAAATCGACGTGCCGGCCGAGGGCAAAAGTTTTGCTGTGAAGCTCGACCCGAAATGGTCGCGCCATGACCTGTACGTCAGCGCCCTGGTGATTCGCCCAGGTGAGCGCAAAGCCAATATCACCCCGAAACGCGCGGTGGGCCTGCTGCATCTGCCGCTGGATCGCACCCAGCGCAAGCTTGGCGTGACCCTGACCGCGCCGGAAAAAATGCGTCCCAAACAACCGCTGACGGTGAAGATTGCCGCCAAGAATGCCGATGGCAGCGTACCGAAACAGGTGCACGTGCTGGTGGCGGCGGTGGACGTGGGCATCCTCAATATCACCGAGTATCCGACACCGGATCCGTACTCCAGCCTGTTCGGCCGCAAGGCTTACGGCGTGGACCAGTTCGACATCTACGGCCAATTGATCGAAGCCGGGCAGGGCCGCCTGGCCAGCCTGGCTTTTGGCGGTGACGCCGCGCTGGCCAAGGGTGGCAAGCGCCCGGACACCAGCGTGACCATCGTTGCCCTGCAAAGCGCGCCGGTGACCTTGAATGAGCAGGGCGAGGGTGAGGTCAGCGTCAATATCCCCGACTTCAACGGCGAACTGCGCCTGATGGCCCAGGCCTGGAGCGATGACCGCTACGGCATGGCCGAAGGCAAGACCGTGATCGCAGCACCGCTGATCGCTGAGCTGTCGGCACCGCGCTTCCTCGCTGGCGGTGACCAGACAACGTTGGCCCTGGACCTGTCCAACCTGTCGGGCAAGGCGCAGAAACTCGACGTGCAATTGAGTGCCGAAGGGCAGTTGGAGCTGGTCAACGGTGGTGCTCAAACCGTCGAACTCAAGCAAGGCCAGCGCACCACCCTGCGTATCCCGGTGAAAGCCTGGGGGGGCTTGGGTCAAGGCAAGGTGAAGGTCACCGTCAATGGCCTGGACCTGCCCGGTGAGAACCTCCCGCCGTTCAGCCGCGAATGGTCCCTGGGCGTGCGTCCGGCCTACCCGGCGTTGCTCAAGCATTACCGCGCGGTGCTCAAGGGTGAGCCGTGGAGCCTGCCAGTGGGCACACTTGATCAGTTCGATGCCTCGGGGCGTCAGGCGCTGCTGAGCCTGTCGAGCCGGCCACCGCTGAACCTCGGCGCGCAGATCTCGGCACTCAAGGCCTACCCCTATGGTTGCCTGGAGCAGACCGCCAGTGGTTTGTACCCGTCGCTGTATGCCGACGATGCGTTGCTCAAGCGCCTGAGTATCAAGGGTGAGCCGGGTGCCGAGCGCAAACGCAAGATTGAGCTGGGCATCGAGCGCCTGCTGGGCATGCAACGCTACAACGGCAGCTTCGGTTTGTGGGGCGCGGACGGCGAAGAGGAATATTGGCTGACGGCCTATGTCACCGACTTCCTGTTGCGTGCCCGTGACCAGGGCTTCGCGGTACCGCCCGAAGCGTTGAAGAAAGCCAGCGAGCGCCTGCTGCGTTATGTGCAGGAACGCAATCTGATCGAAGTCGACTACAGCGACAACGCCGACCACACGCGCTTTGCCGTGCAGGCCTACGCCGGCATGGTGCTGGCGCGCAGTCAGCAGGCGCCGTTGGGCGCATTGCGCAGTATTTTCGAGCGACGCAGCGACGCGCGCTCCGGGTTGCCGTTGGTGCAACTGGCCATCGCCTTGCAGAAGATGGGTGACCAGCCGCGCGCGGATCAAGCCTTGCTGGCCGGCCTGGCGGCGCAACGCAGCGCCAAAGAATGGCTGGCGGACTACGGCAGCCCGCTGCGCGATCAGGCGATGATCCTGGCGTTGCTGGAAGAAAACGACTTGGCCAAGGGCAAGCGTGAGGAGCGTTTGTTTACCCTGTCGGACCAATTGGCAGCCAGCCCGTACCTGTCGACCCAGGAGCGCAATTCGCTGTTCCTGGCCGGGCGCCTCGGGTTTGCCAAGCCGGAGTCGGACTGGCAGGTGTCCCTGACCGGCAGTGGCGGTGTGCATGAGTTGAATAATCAGCAATCGACCCTGGAGCTCGAAGGCAAGCTGCTGTCCAGCGACCTGGCCTTGAGCAATCAGGGGGATACGCCGGTGTACCAGCAACTGACAATCTCGGGTTATCCACAGCTGCCGCCGGCGCCGGGCGGCGACAACCTGAGCATCCGCCGTGAATACCTGGGCATGAATGGCCAACCGCTGAACCTGCGCAACCTCAATAGCGGCGACCTGGTGCTGGTGCACCTTGCCGTGAGCGCCAAGCAGCGCGTGCCGGATGCCTTGGTGGTCGACCTGTTGCCTGCGGGCCTGGAGCTGGAAAACCAGAACCTGGCACAAAGCGCGGCCAGCCTGGAAAACGCCAGCAGTCAGGTGAAGGAGTGGCGCGAGTCGATGCAGAACGCGGCGCTCAAGCATCAGGAGTTTCGTGATGACCGTTACGTAGCGGCCATCAACCTTGACGGTGACGGCACCACGCACTTGCTGTATCTGGCCCGTGCCGTGACACCGGGTACTTACCGCGTGCCACCGCCGCAGGTGGAGTCGATGTACCGGCCGAACTGGCAGGCAGTGGGGGAGACGCCGGCAGACCTGGTGATCAAAGGACGCTGATCTCTCAACTTGGAATCGAAACTAATGTGGGAGGGGGCTTGCTCCCGATAGCGGTGGGTCAGTTGCCAGGTGCATTGACTGAAACACTGCTATCGGGAGCAAGCCCCCTCCCACACAGGATTAGGGGCATTCTTGGGTTTAGTGGACGACCCAACTGAGCAGCCACAGGCCAAGTATCAGCCAGATCACCCCGAAGATGATCGAAGCGCGCATGAAGGCGCGTACGGCCGAGTACAGAAACAGCAGGCCGACGATCAGGGTGAGGATGCTGATGATCGAGGTGTCCATGCCCAACGTGCGTGACAGGCCTTCGACAAAGTTGCCGCCGGCGTGGGTCAAGGCTCCGAACAATCCGCTGAGCCCGTCGACGATAAAGCGGATGACGGAACCGAGCGCCTGGCCCAACCATTCGAAAAAGCTCTCTACCTGCATATGTGTGTCCTGATAAGAAGATGGGCGTATCTGTGCCTTTGGTTGTTATTGCAACAGGCTAGTTCCCTACAAGCATAGAGGTTTGCCCGTTTGAATTTGCGTTTAGTTGCCCGTTGGACCCTCGCGAGCCTGTTGCTGGTGATCGCCCTGCTGTGGCTGGCTGATCGCATCTGGCCCTTGCCGTTGCCCAAGGATGATCTGGCGCGGGTAGTGCTGGCCGAGGATGGCACGCCGTTGTGGCGGTTTGCCGATGCCAACGGCGTGTGGCGTTACCCGGTGCAAACCAGCGAAGTGTCGCCGTATTACCTTGATGCACTGCTCACCTACGAAGACCGCTGGTTCTACCAGCACCCCGGTGTTAACCCGTTGGCGCTGGTGCGGGCGACGTGGCAGAACTTGACGGGCGCGCGGGTGGTGTCGGGCGGCAGTACGTTGTCGATGCAGGTGGCGCGTCTGCTCGACCCGCACTCGCGTACCTTCCACGGCAAGTTGCGCCAACTGTGGCGCACGGCGCAGTTGGAGTGGCACCTGTCCAAGGAACAGATTCTCAACCTGTACCTGAACCGCGCACCGTTTGGCGGCACATTGCAGGGCGTGGCGGCCGCCAGTTGGGCGTATCTGGGCAAGTCCCCGGCACACCTGACCCAAGCCGAAGCGGCCTTGCTCGCGGTCTTGCCCCAGGCGCCGAGTCGCCTGCGTCCGGATCGGCACCCGCAGCGCGCCCAGGAAGCCCGCGACAAAGTCTTGCGCCGCCTCGCCGAGTTCCAGGTGTGGCCGCAGTCGGCGGTGGATGAAGCCCTCGAAGAACCATTGCTGCTCGCGCCGCGCCTGGAGCCCAGCCTGGCGCCGCTGCTCGCCCGCCGCCTGAACCGTCCCGACAGCCCGCCGCTGATTCGCACCACGCTGGATGCAACCCTGCAACGCCGTCTTGAAGACCTGTTGCTGGGCTGGCGTGCGCGGTTGCCGGAACACACCTCTGCCGCGATCCTGGTGGTGGAAGAAGAAAGCATGGCCGTGCGGGCTTATCTGGGGTCTGTGGACATCAACGACGCCAAGCGTTTTGGCCATGTGGACATGATCAGCGCGCTGCGTTCGCCGGGTTCCACCTTGAAGCCCTTCCTGTATGGCATGGCCCTGGACGAGGGCCTGATTCACTCCGAATCGCTGTTGCAGGACGTGCCCCGGCGTTATGGCGATTATCGGCCGGGCAACTTTTCCATGGGCTTTACCGGCGCAGTGCCAGCGAGCACGGCGCTGTCCAGTTCACTGAACCTGCCGGCGGTGCAGCTGTTGGAAGCCTACGGGCCCAAGCGCTTTGCCGCGCAGATGCGCATCGGTGGCGTGCCATTGGCCCTGCCGGCGTTGGCCGAACCCAATCTGGCGCTGATCCTCGGTGGTGCGGGCAGCCGGCTGGAAGATCTGGTCAGCGGCTACAGTGCCTTCGCCCGTGCCGGCAGGAGCGCAACGATTCGATTGCAACCAGACGACACGCTGAGGGAACGGCCATTGCTGTCGCCAGGGGCCGCGTGGATTGTGCGGCGCATCCTCTGTGGCCAGGCGCGGCCTGATCGCGACCCGCGTGCCGAACTGGTGCAGCGCCCGGTCCTGGCCTGGAAAACCGGGACCAGCTACGGCTTTCGCGATGCCTGGGCGATTGGCGTGGGGCCGCGCTATCTGATCGGTGTGTGGATCGGTCGCCCGGACGGCACGCCGGTGCCCGGGCAGTTCGGTTTGGCCTCGGCGGCACCGCTGATGTTGCAGGTGCACGACGTGCTGACCAATCGCGACAGCCAGCGGGGCATCAGCGCGCAGGTTTTACCGGTGCCGGCCAATGTCGGCGTGGCGGCGATCTGTTGGCCGCTGGGCCAGCCCATGAACCGCAGCGATTCGAATTGCCGCCGCCAGCGCTTTGCCTGGACCCTGGACAACACCACACCGCCGACCTTGCAGGCGCTGGATCAACCGTTGAGCGTCGGTTTCATGGAAAGTGTCTGGGTCAACGCCAAGGGCTTGAGGGTGGATGCTCATTGCCCGGGCGCCGTGCCCAGGAACATCGCCCTGTGGCCCGCACCGCTGGAACCGTGGCTGCCGAGAGTCGAGCGCCGGGAAGCGCGGATTCCCGCTGCCGACCCCGATTGCCCACCACCGGCGCTGGCGGCGTCTTCGCCGTTGTCGATTGTCGGCGTGCGCGAAGGCGACCAACTGCGCCTGCCTGCCGCCAGCCGGCAAACCCTGCGCCTGAAACTCTCAGCCCTGGGCGGCAGCGGCCGGCGCTGGTGGTTCCTCAATGGCGCACCACTGGGCGACAGCGCCAACCAGGACTTTATCAACGCCAGCTTCGAACGCTTGGGCCGCTATCAGCTCAGTGTGTTGGATGAGGCCGGTCAAACCGCCAGGCTTGAATTCAGCGTGGTGGATTAGAGCCCCCGATGGCGTCGCTGAGCACACCACCGCTATTCACTTGCCTTCACTCTCCATCCCCCTGAAGCTATACCCCTTCAGGAGCCCCCTATGAACCTCGAACACCTCACCGAACGCCTGCACCGCATCCGCGATACCAACAACTGGAAGCAATTCCACAGCCCGAAAAACCTGGCAATGGCCGCCAGCGTGGAAATGGCCGAACTGGTGGAAATATTCCAGTGGCTCAGCGAAGACCAGTCCCGCCAGTTGCCCGCCGACAAACTCGCCCACGCCGGCCAGGAAGTGGGCGATATCGTGCTGTACCTGCTGTTGCTGTGCAGCGAGCTGGGCCTGGACATGAACGAGGTGGTGCGCGCCAAGCTGGCCGACAGCGAGCGGCGGTTTGCCCATGAGTGACCGGCATTTCGACCAGTTGGCCACGCGCTTCGCCGAGAAAATCTACGGTGGCGCAAAAGGTGCCATTCGCCTGGCGGTACTCCAGGCAGACCTGGCTGAGGCCCTGCCGGACCGGCCGTTGCGCGTGCTGGATATCGGCGCGGGCCTGGGGCATATGTCGCTGTGGCTGGCCGAGCGCGGCCATCAGGTGACCCTGGCCGAACCCGCCGAGCCGATGCTCGAAGGCGCGCGCCAGCGCTTCGCCGAGGCCGGACAGAGCGCCACCTTCATCCATGCGCCCTGGCAAGACCTGCTCGGCCAGATCACCGAGCCCTACGACCTGGTGCTGTGCCATGCCGTGCTGGAATGGCTGGCCGAACCCCACGCGATCCTGCCGGTGCTGCACCAGCTCACGCTGCCCGGTGGCTGGTTGTCGCTGGCGTTCTACAACCGCGATGCGCTGATTTATCGCAACCTGCTCAAAGGCCACTTCCGCAAAATGCGCAAGAATGACATGGCTGGCGAAAAGCAGAGCCTGACCCCGCAACAGCCCCTCGACCCGCGCGAGTTGGCGGCGCAACTCGAAGGGCTTTGGCAGGTCGAAAGCCAAAGTGGCGTGCGGGTATTCCACGACTATATGCCGGTGGAATTCCAGGCCCGCGCGAAGCTACCGGACCTTATCGAGATGGAACTCGCTCACCGTCGTCACCCAAGCTTTGCCGGACTTGGGCGTTATTTGCACTGGATCTGCCGTCCGGTATAAGCGGCCCAGTCTGCGGAGGTCGAAATGCGTCGTCTCTGTTTGATCCTGTTATCCCTCGGACTGGGCGGCTGCTCCAGCCCTAACCCTTACGTGGCGGCGTCTGCGCCCATGCCGCCGGCGCCCGCGCAGGCGGCCACGACCTTCGACGCCAGCGCCTACCCGGCGCCGGTGCGCGACTATGGCGCCTACCGCAATTGGGCCTGGCGCAACGGCCAGTTGCCGGCGGGCACGGCCTGGGCGGATTCGGCGCAAGTCGCCGAGGCGGTCAGCGGTGCCCTTGACCAACGCGGCCTGCGCCCCTTGCACGACAACCGCCCGGCGGACCTGCTGGTGAGCGCCGATGTGCGCCTGGAGAAACGTCTCAAGCAAGTCCAGGACGATTACGGCTACGGATACGGCGGCTATAACCGCTACGGGCCGGGCTACGGCATGTACAACTCGGTGCCGATCGTGCGCACCTATGAAGTGCAAGTGGTGGTGGTGCGCGTCAACCTGTTCGACGCCCGCAGCGGCCAGCCGGTGTGGAGTGCCAGCGCGGAAACCGGCAGCCAGGGCAGCCTCAGCGAGCGCGCCGATGCGTTGCGCCAGGCCGTGCAAAAGGCGATGACGGCGTATCCTCCGAGTTAACAGCTATTCTCATCTAAAGCCCGGTCGCTTGTTGGAGATCAACCATGTTTCGTCGTATCGCTACGCTAGCTTTTGTTGTGCTGCTGGGCGGTTGCCAGACCAGCCAGGTTAACCATGATTTTGATGCCAGCCGCGACTTCGGCGCCTACCGCAGCTGGGCCTGGAAAGACCCGGCACTGCAATACCGCCCCGATGATCCGCGGATCAAGAGCGACCTCACCGAGCAACGCGTCCGCCAGGCGGTGGGCGAACAACTTGATCAACGCGGCCTGCGCCCGGCATCAGCAGGTACCAAGGCTGACCTGAACGTGCAGGCCTACCTGATCGTCGAAGACCGCCAGCAACAAGTCACCACCAACTATGGCGGCGCTTGGGGCGGGCCGTGGAACGGCTACTGGGGCGGACCGATGTACAACGAAACACGCAACATCACCTACAAGGTGGCGACCCTCCAGATCGACCTGCTTGACGGCAAGGACGGCAAGCTGGTGTGGCGCGGCAGTGATGAACAGATGATGAGCAGCACGCCCAACCCGCAGGATCGTGATAACGCGATCCGTACGACGGTGGCCCGCATCCTCTCCAGCTATCCCCCACGCTGACAATCAGTCCGCGCCCGCTTCAGGGGCGGCAAGCGCTGCTATCGGTTGCCATGTGCCTACCATGTGCTCAATATCGCCGGCCCCTTTCAATAACAGCTCTCCGCTGGAACCGGCGGCGCTGGCCAGCAATGTCACCTCACTGGGCAGGCGCACCGGTTTCCTGAATTCGACGTCTATTTCGATATTGGCGGCCGGCAAGTGTTCGCCCAAGGCGGCGAGGGTGTGCGCCTTGTTCCACAGTCCGTGGGCGATGGCCTGGGGGAAGCCGAACAGTCTGGCGGTCAGGGCGCTGAGGTGGATCGGGTTGTAGTCGCCGGATACTCTCGCGTAGCGGCGGCCGATATCGGCTGGGGCCTTCCAGCGAGTCAATTCGCTGATCTCGGCGGGGCTGGGACGGGCATCATCGGTCGCTTCGCCTTCGAGCTTTACACCCCGGCACAGCATACGGCTCTCGGCTTCCCACAGCAGGCCGAGAGAGTCTTCAACCGTGGTGACCACTTCAAAGGTCGCGCCCTTTGGGTGGGGCTTGAGGTTCTGCGTGTGCACGCCGATGGACAATTCGCTGACACCGCCCAGCGGGCGATGGATGCGGATGCGGTTGCTCAGGTGAATCAACCCCAGCAGCGGGAAGGGAAACTTTTTGTCGGTGAGCAACTGCATTTGCAGACCGAACGCGAGGATGTGCGGATAAGTTGCCGGCAGCAGGGGGCTCTCGGTAAACCCGCAGACTTTGCGGTACGCCGCCACCTGCTTGGGGTCGACGCTCACCCGGCAGCGCAACCCTTGCTCGGGCAGCGTGTTGCCGGTGATCTTGCGCTTGAGCGCCGCTCGCCAATACAACGGCGGCAGAAACGGCGTACTGCCTAAGGTTTGCCAATCCATGCTCATGCTCCCAACAGACTTTGGCCACACACCCGCAGCGCTTGGCCGCTGACCGCACCGGACCCCGGCTGGCCCAGCCAGGCCACGGCTTCGGCGACGTCCTGCGGCAAACCGCCCTGGCCCAGCGAGCTCATGCGGCGTCCGGCTTCACGCAGTGCAAATGGAATATGCGCGGTCATCTGGGTTTCGATAAAGCCTGGGGCTACGGCGTTGATACTGATCCCGCGTTCTTCCAATAACGGCGCCCATGCCTGCACCAGGCCGATCAAACCGGCCTTGCTCGCGGCATAGTTGGTTTGCCCACGGTTGCCGGCGATGCCGCTGATGGAGGCCAGCACCACCACGCGGGCGTTGTCGTGCAGGGTGCCGCTGTCGAGGAGTGCCTTGGTCAGCACTTGCGGGGCATTGAGATTGACCGCCAGCACCGCGTCCCAGTATTCCGGGGTCATGTTGGCCAGGGTTTTGTCACGGGTGATCCCGGCGTTGTGCACCAGGATGTCGAGGCCGTCGGGCAGGTGTTCGATCAACTGGCCGGCGGCGTCTGCGGCGCAGATGTCCAGCACGATTGTGCGCGCACCCAGGCGTGCGGCCAGGGCTTCGAGGTCGGACTTGGCCTGGGGCACGTCGAGCAGGATCACTTCGGCGCCGTCGCGGGCCAGGGTTTCGGCGATGGACGCGCCAATGCCACGGGCTGCGCCGGTGACCAATGCCTTGCGCCCGGCGAGGGGGCGGGTCCAGTCTTCGACGGGCGTGGCACAGGCCTTCAGGCGAATCACCTGGCCGGAGATATAGGCGCTTTTCGGTGACAGAAAAAAGCGCAGTGCGCCTTCCAGTTGGTCTTCGGCACCGTCGCCGACGTAGAGCAATTGCAACACGCCGCCGTTGCGCAGCTCCTTGGCCAGGGACCGGCTGAAACCTTCAAGGGCGCGCTGGGCGCTGGCGGCGAACGGGTCGCTGAGACTCTCGGGTGCACGGCCAAGAATCACCAGGTGGGCACTGTTATCCAGGTTTTTCAGCAACGGTTGGAAAAACTCACGCAGTTGCTTGAGCTGGTCGGTGTGGTGGAGGTCGCTGGCATCGAACACCACGGCCTTGAGCTTGGGGCCGTGGCCGGGAATCCACGTCGACGCCTCGGCGCCGTAGGTGTAAATGGCGTCGGTGAGCTTGTTGGCAAACGCCTGTACGTTGCTTGCCAGCGCGCCACCTCCCAGCAGCAATGCACCTTCCACCGGACGCAGGCGCCCGGCTTGCCAGCGTTCCAGGCGTACCGGTGACGGCAGGCCAAGGGCGGCGACCAGGCGATGGCCGAGGCTTGAGTTGGCGAAGTCGATATAACGGTCAGACATGGAACGCTCTCCGAAGGCTGGGGTTCAAAGGGTTGACCATCCCAGGGTAGCAGTCGTTCGACTAGGCTCAGTTATCCAGACCACAACCGACAGGGAGCTTTCCATGACTCAATTGCGCCGTGTAGCGATCATTGGCGGTAACCGCATTCCCTTCGCCCGCTCCAATGGCCCTTACGCCACGGCAAGCAATCAGGCGATGCTGACCGCGGCCTTGGAGGGCCTGATCGAACGCTACAACCTGCACGGCCTGCGCATGGGCGAGGTGGCCGCCGGCGCGGTGCTCAAGCATTCCCGTGACTTCAACCTCACCCGTGAATGCGTGCTCGGTTCACGCCTGTCGCCGCAAACCCCCGCCTATGACATTCAGCAGGCATGCGGCACGGGACTCGAGGCGGCGTTGCTGGTGGCCAACAAGATCGCCCTGGGCCAGATTGAATGCGGGATTGCCGGTGGGGTGGATACCACCTCCGACGCCCCTATCGGCGTGAATGAAGGGCTGCGCAAGATCCTGCTGCAAGCCAATCGCAGCAAATCCATGGCGGATAAGTTAAAAGTCTTGTTACAACTTCGCCCCCATCACCTCAAGCCCGAGCTGCCGCGTAACGGCGAGCCGCGCACCGGTTTGTCCATGGGCCAGCATTGCGAATTGATGGCCCAGACCTGGCAGATTCCCCGTGTCGAGCAGGATCAACTCGCCCTCGAGAGCCACCAGAAAATGGCCGCTGCCTATGCCGAAGGCTGGCATAACGATCTGCTCACGCCGTTTCTGGGCCTGACCCGCGATAACAACCTGCGCCCCGACCTGAGCCTGGAGAAACTCGCCGCACTCAAGCCTGCGTTCGAACGCAGCGAAAAAGGCACGCTCACGGCCGGCAATTCCACACCGCTCACCGACGGCGCATCCCTGGTGCTGTTGGGCAGCGAGGCGTGGGCCCAGGCGCGTGGTTTGCCGATCCTGGCCTACCTGCGCGATGGCGAGGCGGCGGCGGTGGATTTCGTCAACGGCGCCGAAGGCCTGCTGATGGCGCCGGTGTATGCGGTGCCACGTTTGCTGGCGAGGAATGGCCTGACGCTGCAGGACTTTGATTACTACGAGATTCATGAAGCCTTCGCTGCCCAGGTGTTGTGCACGCTCAAGGCGTGGGAGGATGCGGATTACTGCAAGACGCGCCTCGGGCTGGACGCACCGTTAGGGGCCATCGATCGCAGCCGCCTGAACGTCAAAGGCAGTTCGCTGGCGGCCGGTCACCCGTTTGCCGCCACCGGTGGGCGCATTGTCGCCAACCTGGCCAAGCTGCTCGACGCGGCGGGCAAGGGGCGCGGGCTGATTTCGATCTGCGCCGCCGGCGGGCAGGGCGTGACGGCGATCATCGAACGTTGAATTCGCCGAAATTGGCATATTGGATGCATTCTTGAGTGGTCAGAGGTCGGTAGCCCCTCCCACCGGCGAGCCGATTGCCGTATAACGAGTGCCATACGCGTATTTGGTAATAAAGGACCCACAATAAAAGCTGATGAAGACTCCTAAACGCATTGAACCCCTGATCGAAGACGGTCTGGTCGACGAAGTGCTGCGCCCACTCATGAGTGGTAAAGAAGCAGCTGTTTATGTGGTGCGCTGCGGCAATGAATTGCGTTGCGCCAAGGTTTACAAGGAGGCGAACAAACGAAGTTTTCGTCAAGCGTCCGAATACCAGGAAGGCCGTAAGGTCCGTAACAGCCGGCAGGCCCGGGCCATGGCCAAGGGCTCAAAATTCGGCAAGAAAGAAACCGAAGATGCCTGGCAGAACGCCGAAGTAGCGGCGTTGTTCCGTCTGGCCGGTGCGGGCGTTCGCGTGCCCAAGCCGTACGACTTCCTCGAAGGCGTGTTGTTGATGGAACTGGTGGCCGACGAGTACGGCGATGCGGCGCCACGCCTGAATGACGTGACCTTGGAGCCGGACCAGGCGCGTGAATACCACGCCTTCCTGATTTCCCAGATCGTGCTGATGCTGTGTACCGGCCTGGTGCACGGTGACTTGTCCGAGTTCAACGTACTGCTCACGCCGACCGGTCCGGTCATTATCGACCTGCCCCAGGCGGTGGATGCGGCGGGCAACAACCACGCGTTCAACATGCTGGAGCGGGATGTGGGCAACATGGCTTCCTACTTCGGGCGTTTTGCCCCGGAGTTGAAGAAGACCAAGTACGCCAAGGAAATGTGGGCGCTCTACGAAGCCGGCACCTTGCACCCGGCCAGTGTATTGACCGGCGAGTTCGACGAGCCGGAAGAGCTGGCGGACGTGGGCGGTGTGATCCGCGAGATCGAAGCGGCGCGGCTGGATGAAGAACGGCGCCAGGCTGTTCGGGCGGCAGATGATGCGCCACCGAGCAAAGCGTCGGAAGAACCACCACCGCCGCCCTGGATGCAGTGATCTTCGGGTACATGAAGATCAAAATGTGGGAGGGGCGGTGCGACGATTCGACTTGCTCCCGATGGCAGTGTGTCAGTCTCTATATCTGTAACTGACACACCGCCATCGGGAGCAAGCCCTCTCCCACATTTGGTTTTGCATGCATTCAGATAGATTCCGTCACGCGCAGCAGCTTCCCGACGCCAACTCCTTGAGAATCGGACAATCCGGCCGGTGATCACCCTGGCAGTGTTCGACCAGGTCCTGCAACGTATCGCGCAGTTGCCCCAACTCCAGAATCTTCTGGTTCAGCTCATCGATATGTTGGCGCGCCAAGGCTTTCACATCGGCGCTGGCTCGCTGCCGGTCCTGCCACAGGGTCAGCAGTTTGCCGACCTCTTCCAATGAAAACCCCAGGTCCCGCGAGCGTTTGATAAACGCCAGGGTGTGCAGGTCATCGGCGCCGTAGATGCGGTAGCCGCTGTCGGTGCGATGGGCCGCTTTGAGCAGGCCGATGGATTCGTAGTAGCGAATCATCTTCGCGCTCAGCCCGCTTTGCCGGGCGGCTTGGCCGATGTTCATGGGCGTTGATCCTCCAAATCTGACGGTTTCCAAGTGCTTGGTTTCCAGGTTTTCAACAGCAAGGCATTGCTCACGACGCTGACGCTGGACAAGGCCATGGCCGCGCCCGCGAGCACCGGGTTGAGCAGGCCGAACGCGGCCAGGGGAATGCCGATCAAGTTATACACAAAGGCCCAGAACAGGTTCTGGCGGATTTTGGCGTAGGTCTTGCGGCTTATCTCCAGGGCGGCCGGGACCAGGCGTGGGTCGCCGCGCATCAGGGTGATACCGGCGGCATGCATGGCCACGTCGGTGCCGCCGCCCATGGCGATACCGATATCGGCGGCGGCCAGGGCCGGCGCGTCGTTGATGCCGTCGCCCACCATGGCTACCACGCCGGTTTTTTTCAGTTCGGCGACGGTGGCGGCTTTATCGGCTGGCAGGACTTCGGCGTGTACGTCGTCGATGCCCAACGCTTCGGCGACGACGCGGGCGCTGCCGCGATTGTCGCCGGTGAGCAAGTGACTGCTGATGTGTCGGGCCTTGAGTTGTGCCACCGCTTCCAGCGCGCCAGGCTTGAGCGTGTCACCAAAGGCAAACAGCCCGAGCACACGCGGTTGCGCGCCTTGCTCGATCAGCCAGGACAAGGTGCGGCCCTCGGCTTCCCAGGCCGTGGCGGAGTCGGCCAGCCCACCCGCGTCCAGGCCGCTTTCTTCCAGCAGGCGCCGATTTCCCAACGCCAGTTGGCGCCCGTCGAGGCTACCGGCAATGCCGCGCCCGGTCAGGGATTGGCTGGCACTTACATCCGCCACCGTCAGCCCTTGCTCGCTGCACGCATCCAGCACGGCCTTGGCCAGCGGGTGCTCGCTGCCGCGTTGCAGCGCGCCGGCCTGTTGCAGCAGCAAGGCTTCATTGCCATCCACCGCGACCAAGTGGGCGATTTTTGGCGTGCCGGAGGTGAGGGTGCCGGTCTTGTCGAACACCACGGTGCTCACTTCATGGGCGCGCTCCAGCGCTTCGGCGTCCTTGATCAGGATGCCGTAGCGTGCGGCGACGCCGGTGCCGGCCATGATGGCGGTCGGTGTGGCCAGCCCGAGGGCGCAGGGGCAGGCGATCACCAGCACCGCCACGGCGTTGATGATCGCGGTCTCCAGCGGCGCACCGTATAACCACCACCCCACCAGCGTAATCAACGCCAGCACCAGCACGGTCGGCACGAATACCTGGCTGACTTTATCCACCAGCTTCTGGATCGGTGCCTTGGCGGCCTGGGCGTCTTCCACCAGGCGGATGATGCGTGCCAGTACGCTTTCGGCACCGAGTGCGGTGGTGCGCACCAGCAGGCGGCCTTCGCCATTGATGGCGCCGCCGGTCACGGCGTCGCCAGGTTGTTTCGGCACCGGCAGGCTTTCGCCGCTGATCAGCGCTTCATCGGCATGGCTTTGGCCTTCTACCACTTCGCCGTCCACCGGGAACCGCTCGCCGGGTTTGACCAGCACCCGGTCATCGAGCTTGAGCGCGCTGATGGCGACATCGTCCTCGCGGCCATCCTGTACACGAATGGCGCGTTCAGGGCGCAGGGCTTCCAGGGCGCGGATAGCGCTGGCGGTCTGGCGTTTGGCGCGGCTCTCCAGGTATTTACCGAGCAACACCAGGGCGATCACCACGGCCGACGCTTCGAAGTACAGATGGGGCATGGTGCCCACGGGCGCGGTCAGCCATTCATAGAGACTCAAGCCGTAACCGGCGCTGGTGCCGATGGCCACCAGCAGGTCCATATTGCCAGCGCCGGCACGCACGGCTTTCCACGCCGCGATATAGAAACGCGCGCCGAAGATGAATTGCACAGGGGTCGCCAGGGCGAATTGCACCCAGGCCGGCAGCATCCAGTGCAGGCCGAAGGGTTGTACCAGCATCGGCAAAACCAGAGGCAATGCCAGCACTATCGCCAGCACCAGCGACCAGCGCTCGCGGTGCAGGCGTTGGGCCTGATCGGCTTCGGTCTTGGTTTCGCTTTGCGGCAGGCTGGCGGTGTAGCCGGCTTTGTCGACGGCGGCGATCAGCACGGCCGGATCGATCTGGCCCAGCACTTCGACGTGCGCGCGCTCGTTGGCCAGGTTGACGCTGACGCTTTGCACCCCCGGCACTTTGCCCAGTGCGCGCTCGACACGCCCGGCACAGCTGGCGCAGGTCATGCCGCCGATGGGCAGGTCAAAGGTGGTGGGTCCATTCATGGGGCAGTCCTCCAGAGAAGTTGCCCCTAGGATCAACCTTGACCTGTGGGGAAGGTCAAGCGCCTTCAGTATTCCAGTGCGGCGGGTTTGAGGTACATGCCTTCCGGCCCCTGGGCAATGCGCAGCTTGCGTACGTCACCGGCCTTGAGCGTGATGTTCTGCGCCGGCGGTGCGAGCAGGCCAGGCAAGCAGCCCGGTGACTGGCCCGGCAGCAGTTTCAGGCGCAGCGACACATTGCCGGCGGGCAGGTTGAACGAGGTGGACTGTTCCTGGAACAGGCGCCCGGCCAACTGGTCCTGGATGTACAGACCGATTTCGCAATTAGTCGGTACTTCCAGGCGTTCGCGGGAAATGATCAGCACCGCATAGTCTTCTGCGGCGAGGGCCTGAGGCGCAGCGGCAGATAAGCTCATCAGGCCGACAAGGCCAAAAAACGACCAGCGCATGGCGAATGCTCCGTGGTTTGAATCAAAGATGGGTGAAGCTTGGCCGACGGAGCGGTGTAATACCAGCCCGGCCGAAAGTTTCAGAACTTGACCTTGCCATCGTGGCAAGGTCGAGACTGGGTTCAACCTCATCAAAGGAGTCATGTCATGCAAATATTCAGCGTTGAAGGAATGACCTGCGGCCATTGCGTTCGGGCGGTCACCCAGGCGGTGCAGAGCCAGGACCCCGCGGCCAGCGTGAAGGTCGACCTGGCGGCGAAAGAGGTGGGCGTCGAAAGCCGTCTGTCTGCCGATGAAGTGATCAGCCTGATCACCGAAGAGGGCTACACCGCCAAGCTGGCCTGACCCATTCAAATAGTTAGCGAGCTATCGTATTCAATGCACCCAAGCGCGGCTAAACTGTCGGGCTGCCGACACACTTGGGTGCCTGATGAACCTTCGCATAATCCTGATTCTGGGTGCCTTGAGCGCCTTCGCGCCGTTGGCGATCGACTTCTATCTGCCGGGCTTTCCTGCCATGGCGACGGCCTTCGGGACCGACGAAAAACATATCCAGTTGACCCTGGCGGTGTATTTCGCTGGCTTGGCCATCGGCCAGTTGATCTACGGCCCGCTGGCGGACCGCTTCGGTCGGCGCGGCCCGCTGCTCAGCGGCGTGACCCTGTTTACCCTGGCGTCCTTTGCCTGCGCGTACGCGCCCTCCCTGGAGTGGCTGATTGGCGCACGCTTCGTGCAGGCCCTGGGCGGTTGCGCAGGCATGGTGATTTCCCGTGCAGTGGTCAGTGACAAATGTGATGCGGTGGGCTCGGCCAAGGTGTACTCGCAACTGATGCTGGTGACCGGCCTGGCGCCGATCCTGGCGCCATTGGCGGGTGGTGTGATGGTCGGGTTGTGGGGCTGGCAGTCGATTTTCCTCGCGCTGTCGATCTTCAGCGTGATGGCGGCGATCGCCGTGGCGGTCGGTTTGCCGGAGACCTTTCCGGCCCATCAGCCGCGTCAGCCCTTGTCCGGGTCGCTGCGTCGCTATGGTGCGCTGTTGTCAGACCGGGTCTACCTCGGTTACGCCCTGACCGGGGGCATTTCGATTGCCGGGATGTTTGCCTACATCGCCGGCTCCCCGTTCGTATTTATCAAACTCTATGGCGTGCCCGCTGAGCATTACGGCTGGCTGTTCGGCTCCAACGCCGCCGGCTTCATCCTGGTTGCACAGGTTAACGCGCGGCTGCTGGCCAAACGTGGCCCGGCGTTTCTGCTGTCGCGTACGGTGTGGGTTTATCTGCTGGCAGCGCTGTCACTGCTGGGTATCGCGGCCTTGCGCACCGATGCGCTATGGCCGTTGCTGGTACCGCTGTTCATCTGTATCGCCAGCCTGGGCTGCATTCTGCCCAACACCTCGGCCTGCGCCATGAGCGGGCAGGGCGCCCGGGCCGGCAGTGCGTCGGCCTTGCTCGGTTGCATTCAGTTTGGTGTGGCGGCAGGGGCGGCTTCGTTGGTGGGCGTGCTGCACGACGGCACGGCGATGCCGATGGCGATGGTCATCAGCTTGTGCGGGGTGTTGGCGGTGACGATTGCGATGTTGACCCAGCGCCTGCAACGGGCAAGGGCCACGCAGGCGCAGGGCTGAAATGCAGGTCAGCCAGCGGCGGAGCGTTGCTGGCTGAGTGGGAAACGGTGGGGGGCCCGGATACGGGCTTGCAGGGTATCGGCAAAGGCGCGGGCCTCGGCCTCGCTGCGGAAGGTGAACGCATCGCCGTCGAGACGAACCTGCCATTTGTTTCCTGGGGATTTTGCTAACGCTTTTATCAGGATTTTCATTGCTGACTTCCTCACGTAAAAGAATCGTGGCAAAGGCGGCCAATATAAACCCGAATACGCTCACAAATATGACAAAGATCAACTCTCTGACTAGTGGTGTCGTCCATCACTCACACGAATAACGGACGACACTGACAGACGTTATCTTCAGAACCCTTCCAGCACGATCTTGCCCTTGGCCTTGCCGCTTTCCAGCAGCGCATGGGCACGGCGCAGGTTCGCCGCATTGATCACACCGAAGTGCTCGCCCAGCGTGGTTTTCAAGGTGCCGGCGTCGATCAGTTCGGCCACGCGATTGAGCAGGTTGTGCTGCTCGATCATGTCCGGCGTCTCGAACATCGAGCGCGTGTACATGAACTCCCAATGCAGTGACAGGCTCTTGCGCTTGAGTTTGCTCACGTCCAGCGCCTTGGGGTCGTCGATCAGCGCCAGCTTGCCTTGGGGTTGCAGCGCTTCGACCAGTTGGTCCAGGTGATGCTCGGTTTGGGTCAGGCTGGCGACGTGGGTTACCTGCGGGTGGCCGGATTGTTTCAACGCTTCGCTCAGCGGTTGGCTGTGGTCGATCACCAGGTCGGCGCCGAGTGCCTTGGTCCATTCCTGGGTTTCCGGGCGCGAGGCGGTGCCGATCACCGTCAGTGCGGTGAGCTGGCTGGCCAGTTGGGTCAGGATCGAACCCACACCACCGGCGGCGCCGACAATGAGCAGGCTCTGGCCTTCAGCCTCTTTACCTTCACGCACTTGCAGGCGTTCGAATAGCAGCTCCCAGGCGGTGATGGCGGTCAGCGGCAGCGCGGCGGCTTCGGCATAGCCCAGGCTCTTGGGCATGTGGCCGACAATGCGCTCATCGACGGTGTGCAGTTCGCTGTTAGCGCCTGGGCGTATCAGGGAACCCGCGTAGAACACCTTGTCGCCGACTTTGAACAGGCTCACTTCGCTGCCGACGGCCTTGACCACACCGGCCACGTCCCAGCCCAGCACTTTGGCCGCGCCGTTTTCGGGGGCGACGTTCTGGCGCACCTTGGTGTCCACCGGGTTGACCGAGATGGCTTTGACTTCCACCAGCAAGTCGCGGGGACCGGCAACGGGCTCCGGCAGCTGGATGTCTTGCAGGGATTTTTCATCGTTGATCGGCAGTGATGCGTAGTAGGCAATGGCTTTCATGGGGGCTCCGGAAAAAGGCGGTGATCAGGCGAGAAACTTCAGGCGCTTGAGTTCGAAGTGTTCGATGACATCAGCGGCTTTAGCGCGAAAACTTTGGATATGCGCGCTCTGGTCGTGGTCGGCCAGTGCTGCGTCATCGCTCCAGCGTTCGAGCATGTAGAAGGTCTCAGGGTGCTGCAGGTCCTGGTGCAGGTCGTATTGCTCGCAGCCGGCTTCAAGACGCGTGGGTTCCAGCAAGTCGCGCAGCAGCGGCTCCAAGGTGGCCTGTTGGCCAGGTTTGGCGATCAGCGTGGCGATGACGTTAAAGGCTGTGGACATATTCAACTCCAGACACGTGATAACGGGATGGGTAGATGATTGGCCATTTCCCTGCAAGATAAAAGCGGCTAAAACAGCACGCTGTTTCAATAATATTTTGATAATGGGTGGGTGAATGCTGCGTTTTGACGATTTGCAGTTGTTTGTACGCGCGGCGGACCTGGGCAGTTTGTCGGCGGCGGCGCGGGTGATGGACCTGTCGCCCGCCGTGGCCAGCGCGGCGCTCAAGCGCATCGAACAGCAATTGGGCGCGCGTCTGCTGGCGCGCTCCACCCGCAGCCTGCGCCTGACCGCCGAAGGTGAAGGCTTCCTGCAATATGCCCGCGCTGCGCTGAGTTCACTGGACGAAGGACGGCGCTTATTGGCCAGTGGTCAGGACCATGTCAGCGGGGTGTTGCAACTCTCGGCTCCTTCGGATTTCGGCCGCAACCAATTACTGCCTTGGCTGGACGAATTTCAGCACGAGTACCCGCAACTCACCGTACGCCTGCTGTTGGGTGATCGGATTGCCGACCTGTTCCGCCAGCCGGTGGACATTGCCCTGCGCTATGGCGAACCCGAAGACTCGAGTCTGATCGCCCTGCCCGTCGCGCCGCACAACGTTCGTGTGTTATGCGCAGCCCCCAGCTACCTCGCGCGTTATGGCGAGCCGCGACACCTGGAGCAATTGGCCCAGCACAATTGCTTGCTTTACATGCTTGGCAGCCGAGTCCATGACCACTGGACCTTTCACGATGGCAAACGTGAAATCAGCCTCACAGTCAGTGGCGACCGCTTCAGCGATGATGCCGATGTGGTGCGCCGCTGGGCGGTGGCGGGCGTGGGCATTGCCTACAAATCCTGGCTGGATGTGAGCACCGATGTACTGGCCGGGCGCTTGCGCCTGGTCTTGCCTGAGTTGCGTGGCGAGCGCACACCGCTCAATTTGCTGTGCGCCCACCGGGCCCAGTTGAGCAAACCTATCAACCTGCTGCGGGAAATGCTCGTGTCGCGCTGTGCGATATTGACCGCTCAATTGCCGGATCGATTGTGTACGACGTAATAGCCTCCATCAGACAAGGAAATTTCACTCAGCTCCTGTCCCTACTCACGCTGTCAGACACCGCGGAACCGCTGGTTTACGCACCTATACTTTGGCGCCCACCGCATCAGAAAAATAATTCGATAGGGAGTGAATCGATGGAAGAAGCACCATGCATCAGTCAGATCGCCAGCTTGCTCGCCGAGCCCAAACGCACCGCCATGCTCTGGTCCCTGATGGACGGCTCGGCCAAGTCCTCGGAGGAATTGGCAACGCTTGCCGGGCTGTCACCCGCCTCGGCCAATGCTCATCTGGCACGACTGACGGGGAGTGGCTTGCTGCGTACCGAGGGCGGGCGTGGCAAGCGACTGTTCCGCGTGGCGGCTGCCGATGTCAGCGTCGCCATCGATGCCTTGGCCAGTACGACCCTGGCCAGCGCAGCACGTAGCGCACCGCATGCTTCACCGCCGGTGTTGGTGGCGCCGCCACTGTTGCGACATGCGCGGCTGTGCCAGGGCCACCTCGGCGGCGAAGTGGCGGCGCAGTTGTATGAGCGGATGTTGGCGGCGGGGTGGATCGAGCGTCATGAACAACGCATTGAAGTCACGGTCAAGGGCGCACGGCACTTGGCGGGCCTGGGTATTTACACCCAGGCGCTGGCGTCGCCACTGGTGTGCGACTGCTTCGATTGGAGCCAGCGGCAACCGCACCTGGGCGGCGCGCTGGGTGCGGGGCTGTTGCAGCTGTTCCTGCAATCGAACTGGATCAGCCTGGTCAACGAGTCCCGGGCGGTGCAGCTCAACGATAACGGGCTGGCAGAAATCGCCCGATTGGCCATGTCCGAACAACCCTAGCGCCGACGGTTACCGCCGCGTACTCCTTATCATCATCGCCCTGGATTTTTTAGATTCCATGGACCTGGCGATGATGACATTGCGTGCAGTCAGGGTTTTACCAGGCGCGCATCCAGGCTGTTCTGCGCCAGGCGTTTGGCCTGGTCCTGGGTCATGCCCAGCGAGGTGTACAGCGCGTGGAAGTTTTCGGTGACATAGCCGCCGAAGTACGCCGGGTCATCCGAGTTCACCGTTACCTTCACGCCACGTTCGAGCATGTCGAGGATGTTGTGCTGGGCCATGTCGTCGAACACGCAGAGCTTGGTGTTGGACAGCGGGCAAACGGTCAACGGGATCTGCTCGTCGATGATGCGCTGCATCAGGCGCTCGTCTTCGATGGCGCGTACGCCATGGTCGATACGCTGGATTTTCAGCAGGTCGATGGCTTCCCAGATGTACTCGGGCGGACCTTCTTCACCGGCGTGGGCGACGGTGAGGAAGCCTTCGTGTCGGGCACGGTCGAACACACGCTGGAACTTGCTCGGCGGATGACCCATTTCCGAACTGTCCAGGCCCACGGCCACGAACGCGTCACGGAACGGCAGTGCCTGGTCGAGGGTTTTCTCGGCTTCGGCTTCGCTCAGGTGACGCAGGAAGCTGAGGATCAAACCGCTGGTGATGCCCAACTGCTGCTCGCCATCTTTAAGCGCGGCGGCGATGCCGTTGAGCACCACTTCGAACGGCACGCCACGGTCGGTGTGGGTTTGCGGGTCGAAGAAGGGTTCGGTGTGGATCACGTTCTGGGCTTTGCAGCGCAGCAGGTAGGCCCAGGTCAGGTCGTAGAAGTCCTGGGAGGTGCGCAGCACATCGGCGCCCTTGTAATACAGGTCGAGAAACTCTTGCAGGTTGTTGAAGGCATAAGCCTTGCGCAGGGTTTCGACGTCGTTCCACGGCAGCGCTATCTTGTTGCGCTCAGCCAGGGCGAACAGCAGCTCAGGCTCCAGCGAGCCCTCCAGGTGCAGGTGCAATTCAGCCTTGGGCAGGGCGTTGAGCCAATCGTACATTTTCTAAATTCTCATCAGGTGCAATGGCGGCATTCTACAGGCCATGGCTGAAATAATCGGCAAAACCTGACCAGCAGGAGAGTATTCGATTTGTTCACGCAAGGACCGTGTGAACTAAGGTGTAACGAAACGTTAGCGGCTTGGCGCAGTCTGTACCCCATCAATGACTGATTTGCCGCACTAAAAGGCCCGGAATGCTCACATCCCTCAAGCAAGAAAAATTCATGTTGCTGGCGCTGATTGCCGCCATCGCCGCCTACCCGTTGGAGCACTGGATGCTGCACAGCGGGCAAATGGTGGCGCTGTTGGCCGGCGTGGTGTTGATCGGTTTTATCGTGGTGGCATCAATGCGTGTGGCCCACCACGCCGAGCAACTCGCAGAAAAGGTCGGCGACCCCTACGGCACCATGATCCTGACCCTCGCCGCCGTGCTGGTGGAGGTCGTGATCCTGGCGATCATGATGAGCAACGAGCCGTCACCCACCTTGGTGCGCGACACCATTTATTCGGCGGTGATGCTCGATATCAACGGCATCCTCGGTCTGGCAGCGTTGATGGGCGGCATCAAGCATGGCGAACAGTCCTACAATGATGATTCGGCACGTACCTACAGCGTAATGATCCTGACCGCCATGGGCGTGTCGATGGTGGTGCCGGAGTTTATCCCCGAAGCCGACTGGAAAATTTACTCGGCCTTCACCATCGGCGCGATGGTGGTGCTCTACACCTTGTTCCTGCGCATGCAGGTGGGGCCGCACAGTTATTTCTTCAGCTATAGCTACCCGGAAAAGCGCCGCAAAAAAATGCCGGAGGAGGAGCAGTCGCCGCCGGTGAACCTGGCGTTTTCCATCGGTACCCTGGTGTTCGGCGTGATTGTGATTGGTGCGCTGGCCGAGGTGATGTCCAAGACCCTCGACCTGGGCCTGGAAGGCACGGGCGCACCGCCGGTGATCACGGCGATCGTGGTGGCGGCTATTTCGGCGGCACCGGAGATTCTGACGGCCTTGCGTGCTGCGCTGGCCAACCGCATGCAGTCGGTGGTGAACATTGCCCTGGGCGCGTCGTTGTCGACGGTGATCCTGACGGTGCCGGTGATGGAAGCCATGGCGCTCTACACCGGCCAGCCGTTCCAGATGGCGATGACGCCGGTGCAAACGGTGATGGTGTTGATCACGCTGATTGTCAGCGCGATCAACCTCAACGATGGCGAAACCAATGCCATCGAAGGGATGACCCATTTTGTGTTGTTTGCGACCTTTATCATGTTGTCGCTGTTGGGCTTGTAAGCACCGCGCACTCCAATGTGGGAGGAGGCAAGCCCTCTCCCACATTTTGACCGGTGTTTGACTTAGGTTCCGGCGATCAGTTGCCGCGCCGCCTGGCTGTGATCGGCGATCAAGCCTTTCAGGTCCAGGCCTTCCACCTGCCCGTCGATGACCCGCCATTTGCCGCCGATCATCACCCGGTCCGCCCGATCCGCACCGCACAGCAGCAGTGTGGAGATCGGATCATGGCTGCCGGAGAAGCGCAGTTCATCCAGTTTGAACAGCGCCAGGTCGGCCTGTTTGCCTACGGCCAATTCACCAATATCCGTACGCCCCAGTAGCTGCGCCGATCCTTTGGTTGCCCAGCCCAGCACGCCTTCGGGAGTGATCTTTTCGGCGCCGTAACGCAGGCGCTGGATGTACAGGGCCTGGCGGGTTTCAAGGATCATATTTGACGCATCGTTGGAGGCAGAACCGTCCACACCCAGGCCGATGGGCGCGCCGGCAGCGATCAGGTCCAGGGTCGGGCAGATGCCGGAGGCCAGGCGCATGTTGGAACTTGGGCAATGGCAGATACCCGTACCGGCGGCGCCAAGGCGCGCAATTTCATCCGGGTTGAAGTGAATGCCATGGGCCAGCCAGGTGCGCGGGCCGAGCCAGCCGACGCTGTCCAAGTAATCCACCGTGCGCAGGCCGAAGCGCTGCAGGCAGAAATCTTCTTCGTCGAGGGTTTCGGCCAGGTGGGTGTGCAGGCGCACATCCAGGCTGTTGGCCAGTTCGGCGCTGGCCTGCATGATTTGCGGGGTGACGGAAAACGGTGAGCAGGGTGCCAGGGCAATCTGGATGTGCGCACCGTCGCCGCGCTGGTGGTATTCGCGGATCAGGCGCTGGCTGTCGTCGAGGATGACCTGGCCCTGTTGTACCGTCTGTTGCGGTGGCAGGCCGCCGTCGGCTTCGCCCAGGCTCATGGAGCCACGGGTGAGCATGGCGCGCATGCCCAGTTCGCGCACGCTGTCGACTTGCACATCGATGGCGTTTTCCAGGCCGTCGGGGAACAGATAGTGGTGGTCTGCCGCCGTGGTGCACCCCGAGAGCAGCAACTCCGCGAGTGCCACCTTCGACGCCAGGGCGAGTTTTTCCGGAGTCAGTCGCGCCCAGACCGGGTACAGGGTTTTCAACCAGGGAAACAATGGCTGATTGACTACCGGCGCCCAGGCGCGGGTCAGGGTTTGATAGAAGTGATGGTGGGTGTTGATCAGCCCGGGCAGGACCACATGCTCACGCGCATCGAACACTTGGGCGCAGGGCTGTGCGGGTTCCTGACCCTGTGCCAGCACTTCGCTGATCACACCGTCTTGCAGCACCAGGCCGCCACGGGCGTCGAGGCCGTTGGCGGTGAAAATCGCGAGGGGTTTTTTTAACCAGATACGGGTCGCAGGCATTGGCCGGCTCCTCTGAATAATGGGTTCAGGTTTGCCAGCTCAGTGATGCCCTGTCTGCTGATCCAGGGTCGCCGGTGAGGGCGAGGTGGGCAGTCTACGCGTGGATCGTTATCGACGGCAATCGCTCGATAACGACCCTGTGCGGCTTACCAGGCGATGGTGTCGCCCTTGTAGTCCACGAAGTGATGGCCGCCCTTGCCGGTGTAGGCGTTCACTTGGTCCACCAGGCCGCGCACGCTGGTGTCGACATCAATGTGCGCGTTTTCGCCGCCCATGTCGGTCTTCACCCAGCCAGGGTGCAGCGACAGCACGGTGAGTTTGTGATCGCCCAGTTGGGTAGTGAAGCTGTTGGTCATGGAGTTGAGTGCGGCCTTGCTGGCCTTGTACAGGGCCAGGTCCGAGCCATCGGGGATGGTCACGCTGCCCAGCACCGAACTCATGAACGCCAGCACGCCGCTGTCCTTGCGGATCTGCCCGACGAAGCGCTGGGCCAGGTTGATCGGCGCCACGGCGTTGGTGAAGAACAGCTGGCCGACTTCCGCCAGGGTGGCATGGCCAGGTTCTTGATTGGCGGGGCCCTTGACGCCTGCGTTGACGAATAACAAGTCGAAGGTGCGGTCTTTGAGGCGTTGGTTCAGGGCGATCACGGCCTGCTGATCGTCCATGTCGAGTTTCTCGATCTGCACCGGGCCCACGGCTTTCAGGGCATCGGCCTTGTTCGGGTCACGCACGGTGGCGGTCACGTCCCAGCCGTCCTGGAGCAATTGCTTGACCAGGCCAAGGCCCAGCCCGCGTGAGGCGCCGATGATCAGTGCGGTTTTTGGCGTAGGCATGAAGGCTTCCTTTAAAAGTCGCGGTTCAGGGTGTTCAGCGGACAACATTAGCAGTTTCAGCGTTGCAGCAGGATGCGCCCACGGCTCAGGTCGGCGAGCTGGGTTTGCAGGGTGCCGATGTGGGCTTCGCCCAGGGCCAGTTGTAACTCCACGCCATTGGCGGTGAAGGTTTCTTCCAGCACCAGCCCGCCCAACTCGGCGACGCGCAGTTTGACCAGGTTCAACTCGGAGAAAGCGCAGGCGCAACTCAGCGGCACGCGGCTGATCAGTTCGATGCGCTCGGCATTTTGCAGGCACTTGTTCGCACCGCCACCATAAGCGCGGGCCAGGCCGCCGGTACCGAGTTGTATGCCGCCATACCAGCGAATCACCAGCACTGCGACCTGATCAAAACCTTGGGCCTCGATGGCCGCCAGGATCGGCCGCCCTGCGGTGCCGCCGGGTTCGCCGTCGTCACTGCTGCGGTATTGATCGGCCAGCTTCCAGGCCCAGCAGTTGTGCGTGGCGTTGAGGTCGCTGTGCTGCTCGAAAAATGCCTGGGCTTCTTGCGGGCTGGTGATCGGTGCGGCCAGGGTAATGAAGCGGCTTTTGCGAATTTCTTCGCGGAACTCGCAAAGGCCGGTGAGCGTGAAAGACATAAATAGCTTCGTCTATAGGGCAGGCTTGATGCCGCAGCCCTTGAGAATGATGTGGATCAGGTTGGTGCCGGCGTCTTCCATATCTTGCTTGGTCAGCTTGGTGCGACCGGTGACGCGGCAGATCTGGGTGGCGAAGTCGGCGTAGTGCTGAGTGCTGCCCCACAACAGGAAGATCAGGTGCACGGGGTCAATGGGGTCCATCTTGCCGGCGTCGATCCAGGCCTGGAACACCGCCGCCCGACCACTGAACCAGGCGCGGTAATCCTGGCTGAAGTATTCGGTCAGGCATTCGCCACCGCTGATGATTTCCATGGCGAAAATCCGCGAGGCCTGGGGCTGGCGCCGCGAAAACTCCATCTTGGTGCGGATGTAGCGGGAGAGGGCCACGGCCGGGTCGTCCTCGGCGGTCAGCGTGTTGAAGGTGCTGTCCCACAGTTCGAGGATATTGCTGAGCACTGCGATATACAGGCCCAGCTTGTTCGTGAAGTAGTAGTGCAAGTTGGCTTTGGGCAGCCCGGCGCTGGCAGCAATGGTGTTCATGCTGGTGCCCTTGTAGCCATGGCGCGCGAACTCATCTTCAGCAGCCTGGAGAATCGCTTGTTCGTTCTTTTGCCGGATGCGGCTGGCGGGCTTACCGGCGTGGTTGCTGTGGGCAGGAACTTCGAGGCTCATGGAGGTTTCCGTGCTGATCGATAGAGACGACGTGTGCACAGATAACCCACCCTCAAGCCTCAGACAAGTCCCGATGCAATAAAACCGTCAAAGCGGTTCCAGGGTGTCGCTTTCCTGCGCGTGGTTTGCGGCAGGAGCGGGCACCTTGGATTCCGGCAGTAACAGGCACAACACGATGGCGGTCAGGCCGCCGCTGGTGATGGCTGAGTCGAACAGGTTCTGCACCAGGGTTGGCATCAGGTGCAGCAGGTTCGGTTGTGCGGCGATGCCCAGGCCGACGCCGAACGAGGTGGCGATGATAAGCATGCTGCGACGGTCCAGGGGTGCCTGGGCGAGGATGCGTACGCCGGCGGCGGCCACACTGCCGAACATCACCAGGGTTGCGCCGCCCAACACGGGCTTGGGGATTTGTTGCAGCACGGCACCGATCAACGGGAACAAACCCAGGCAGAACAGCACCACGCCGATGTACAGGCCGACGTAGCGGCTGGCCACGCCGGTCAGTTGGATCACGCCGTTGTTCTGGGCAAAGGTGGTGTTGGGGAACGCGCTGAACGTGGCGGCGATCATGCAACTGACACCATCGCCGAGGACGCCGCCTTTGAGTCGGCTTATATAGGAAGGCCCGCTGATGGGTTGGCGCGCGATCATGCAGTTGGCGGTGAGGTCGCCGACGGTTTCGATGCTACTGATCAGATAAATCAGCGCGATCGGCAGGAAGGCGCTCCAGTCGAAGTTGAAGCCGAATCGAAAGGGGATCGGCAGGCTGACTAAAGGCAAGTCGCCCAGTGCCTGGGGGACCAGCTTGCCACTGAACCAGGCTGCGAGGCTGCCGAGGGCGAGACCGATGATGATCGCCGAGAGGCGCACCCAGGGTGTGTTGGAGCGGTTGAGCAAGATGATTGTCAGCACCACGAACAGGCCCAGGGCAAGGTTGGTCGGTGCGCCGAAGTCCGGTGCGTTGAAACCGCCTCCCAGGTCAGTGATACCGACCTTGATCAGGCTGATGCCGATCAGGGTAATGACAATCCCGGTCACCAGCGGGGTGATCACTCGGCGCAGTTGACCAATAAAGCGGCTGAGAATGACTTGCACTGCAGCGCCGAAAAAGCACACGCCGAAGATCATCGCCATGATGTCTTCCGGGCTGCCGCCGCGTTGCTTGACCAGAAAGCCGGCCGACAGCACTGCGCCCAGAAACGCAAAGCTGGTGCCTTGCAGGCAGATCATCCCGGCGCCGATCCCAAATGGCCTACGGGCCTGAATGAATGTGCCGACGCCGGACACCATTAACGCCATGCTGATCAGGTAGGGCAAGTGTGCGGTCAGGCCCAGGGTGGAGCCGATGATCAGCGGTGGCGTGATGATGCCGACAAAGGCGGCCAGCACATGTTGCAGTGCGGCCAGCAAGGCAGGGGCGGGTTTGGGGCGGTCATTGAGACCGTAGATCAGGTCACTGGGGCTGGAGGATTCTGGTGGCATGGCAAGCAAACTCGAGGCGGACGGTTCTAGGTCCTAGTGTCCTTGCAAAAAGCTGTCCAGGTGCTCAGCTTTTTGCGTAAGGCCCGAGTTAGCGCGTTGCCGCCAGGCTTTCCAGGAAGCTTTCCAGCACCAAATGAGGGCGACGGCCTTTGCGCGTGACCGATGCGAGGCTTAAATCGTAAAAGCGCGTAGCCGGTTTCAGCGCGCGCAGTCGGCCTTGTTGCACCCATAGGCTCGCGTAGTGGTCGGGCAAGTAACCGATGTAGCGACCGGTGAGAATCAGGAATGCCATGCCTTCGCGGTCCGAGGCGCTGGCGGTGCAGTTGAGTGCCTGGTAATGGGCCTGGATCTCGGCGGGCAGGCGGAAGGTGGGGGCGATGGCGTCCTGGGCGTCGATGCGCTCGTCGCCCAGTTGCTTGTCGTCGGCATAAAACAGGGGGTGGCCAACCGCGCAGTAAAGCAGTGAGCGTTCGCTGTACAGCGCCTGGTATTCCAGGCCGGACAGGGCGCTGGCCTGGGGCACCACACCGACATGCAGGCGGCCGTCGAGTACGCCTTGTTCGACTTCATTGGGGGCGATCATGCGGATCTGGATTTGTACGTCCGGTCCACGCTCCTTTAGCTGTGCCAGGGCGTGGGTGATTCGCATGTGGGGCAAGGTGACCAGGTTGTCGGTGAGGCCGATGATCAACTCGCCGCGCAAGTGCTGGTGCAGACCGTTGACCTCGGTGCGGAAACTTTCCAGGGCGCTTAGTAGTTGTAGGGCCGATTGGTAGACCTCGCGGCCTTCTTCGGTCAGCGAGAAACCGGCACGGCCGCGTTGGCAAAGTCTTAATCCGAGCCGCTGCTCAAGATCGCTCATTTGCTGGCTGATGGCGGAGCGGCCGATACCGAGCACAGTTTCCGCCGCCGAGAAGCCGCCGCACTCCACTACGCTGCGAAAGATGCGCAGCAGGCGGATATCGAAGTCGCTGACTTGGGCCAGGGGATCGGGTCGACGGCTGCTCATAGTTTAGTGAAGCCCTGACTGAAGGTTAGAAGAGTTGGATTTCACCGACTTTATGCCCGTGGCAATTTAGCTGCAACAACGCTTTTTCAATCCCGACGCTGCCTGTTGCCCTGCGAGGTTTTGCTGATGAACATGCCCGAAAACGCCCCATCGTCCCTGGCCAGCCAATTGAAGTTGGACGCTCACTGGATGCCTTACACCGCCAACCGTAACTTTCAGCGTGACCCGCGTCTGATCGTAGCCGCCGAAGGCAGCTGGTTGACCGATGACAAGGGGCGCAAGGTGTACGACTCGTTGTCGGGCCTGTGGACCTGTGGCGCCGGGCATACGCGCAAGGAAATTCAGGAGGCGGTCGCCAAGCAGCTGGGCACGCTTGACTACTCCCCAGGCTTCCAGTACGGCCATCCATTGTCTTTCCAACTGGCGGAAAAGATCACCGATTTGACCCCAGGCAACCTGAATCACGTGTTTTTCACCGACTCCGGTTCCGAGTGCGCCGATACTGCGGTGAAGATGGTGCGTGCCTACTGGCGCCTGAAGGGCCAGGCCACCAAGACCAAGATGATCGGCCGCGCCCGTGGTTATCACGGTGTGAACATCGCGGGTACCAGCCTGGGCGGCGTCAACGGCAACCGTAAGATGTTTGGTCAGGCGATGATGGACGTTGACCATCTGCCTCACACCTTGCTGGCGAGCAATGCTTTCTCTCGCGGCATGCCGGAGCAGGGCGGTATCGCCTTGGCTGATGAGTTGCTCAAGCTGATCGAACTGCACGACGCGTCGAACATCGCCGCTGTGTTTGTCGAACCGATGGCCGGCTCCGCTGGCGTGCTGGTGCCGCCGCAGGGTTACCTCAAGCGCCTGCGTGAGATCTGCGACCAGCACAACATTCTGCTGGTGTTCGACGAAGTGATCACCGGCTTCGGTCGTACCGGCTCGATGTTCGGCGCTGACAGCTTCGGCGTGACCCCGGACCTGATGTGCATCGCCAAGCAAGTCACCAACGGTGCGATCCCAATGGGTGCGGTGATTGCCAGCAGCGAGATTTATCAGACCTTTATGAACCAGGCCACGCCGGAATACGCGGTGGAGTTCCCCCACGGCTACACCTATTCGGCGCACCCGGTTGCCTGCGCGGCGGGCCTGGCGGCATTGGACCTGTTGCAGAAGGAAAACCTGGTGCAGAGCGTGGCCGAAGTCGCGCCGCACTTTGAGAATGCGCTGCACGGTTTGAAGGGCAGCAAGAACGTGATCGACATCCGTAACTACGGCCTGGCCGGTGCGATCCAGATTGCCCCACGTGACGGTGATGCCATCGTGCGCCCATTCGAGGCCGGCATGGCTCTGTGGAAAGCGGGCTTCTATGTGCGCTTTGGCGGTGACACCCTGCAGTTCGGGCCAACCTTCAACAGCAAGCCGCAGGACCTGGATCGCCTGTTCGATGCGGTCGGCGAAGTGCTGAACAAGATCGACTGATTTCTCCTTCTATATAGAACAACTTTTCAGGAGCCCTGCATGAGTCTTATCCAGCATTTGATCAACGGTGAGTTGGTCAGTGAGTCCGGCCGTACTGCCGATGTGTATAACCCGTCCACGGGCCAGGTGATTCACCAAGTGCCACTGGCCAGCCGCGAAACCATTCAACGTGCTATCGACTCGGCCAAGGCGGCCTTTCCGGCTTGGCGTAACACGCCGGCGGCCAAGCGCGCGCAGGTCATGTTCCGGTTCAAGCAATTGCTGGAGCAGAACGAAGCACGTATTTCGCAGCTGATCAGCGAGGAGCATGGCAAGACGCTGGAAGATGCCGCTGGCGAACTGAAGCGCGGGATCGAGAACGTTGAGTATGCGTGCTCGGCGCCGGAGATTCTCAAGGGCGAGTACAGCCGCAATGTCGGGCCGAACATTGATGCCTGGTCGGACTTCCAGCCGTTGGGCGTAGTGGCCGGTATTACCCCGTTCAACTTCCCGGCGATGGTGCCGCTGTGGATGTATCCGCTGGCGATTGTTTGCGGTAACTGCTTCATCCTCAAGCCTTCGGAGCGTGATCCGAGTTCGACGTTGTTGATCGCGCAACTGCTGCAGGAGGCCGGTCTTCCCAAAGGTGTGTTGAGTGTTGTGCACGGCGACAAGGGCGCGGTGGATGCGTTGATCGAGGCGCCGGAAGTCAAGGCGCTGAGTTTTGTGGGGTCGACGCCGATTGCCGAGTACATCTATTCCGAAGCGACCAAACGCGGTAAGCGCGTACAGGCACTGGGTGGAGCGAAGAATCATGCGGTGCTGATGCCGGATGCAGACCTGGATAACGCGGTCAGTGCTTTGATGGGCGCGGCCTATGGTTCCTGTGGCGAGCGCTGCATGGCGATCTCGGTGGCGGTGTGCGTAGGTGATCAGGTGGCGGATGCGTTGATCGCCAAGCTGGTGCCACAGATCAAGGCGCTGAAGATCGGTGCGGGCACGACATGTGGACTGGATATGGGGCCACTGGTGACGGGCCAGGCGCGGGATAAGGTCAGCGGCTATATAGAAGACGGTGTTGCGTCTGGTGCGGAGTTGGTGGTTGATGGTCGTGGACTGAGTATTGCCGGGAATGAAGACGGCTTCTTCCTGGGAGGCAGTCTGTTTGACCGTGTGACGCCTGAGATGCGCATCTATAAGGAAGAGATCTTCGGGCCGGTATTGTGCGTGGTCCGGGTGAGCAGCCTGGAAGCGGCGATGCAACTGATCAACGATCACGAGTATGGCAACGGTACGTGCATCTTCACCCGTGACGGTGAAGCGGCGCGTCTGTTCTGTGACGAAATTGAAGTGGGTATGGTCGGTGTGAATGTCCCATTGCCTGTGCCGGTGGCTTATCACAGCTTTGGTGGCTGGAAGCGTTCGTTGTTTGGCGACTTGCACGCCTATGGGCCGGATGGGGTGCGTTTCTACACCCGTCGTAAGGCGATCACCCAGCGTTGGCCGCAGCGGGCCAGCCATGAAGCGTCGCAATTCGCTTTCCCTAGCTTGTAAGCCTCTGTAAGCAGAAAGCCGGCCCCTTGGGGCCGGCTTTTGCGTTTTTGACTTATATGACAGAAAGATGAAAAAGAAGGTTGACGGCAGATCCTGGAAGTCTATAATTCGCCCACTTCCGGCGCAGTCGAAACATAAAACTCCTTGCTAAACAAAGAGTTATGCAGGATTAGACGGCGAGTTGCTTCAGTTCATCGAAGCCCAGAAGGAGTTGATAGAGTCTTGTTGTTTGGCGCTATTAACGATTCGATCTTCTCGGTCGAAAGCGGAGAAAAAGAGGTGTTGACAGCAGCGTGTAACGCTGTAGAATTCGCCTCCCGCTAACGAGAGATCGGAAGCGCAAGTGGTTGAAGTTGTTGAAGAAATCTTCGAAAGCTTCTGAAAATAATCACTTGACAGCAAATGAGGCTGCTGTAGAATGCGCGCCTCGGTTGA
>NZ_JAAUVM010000030.1:0-62161 GCF_012030485.1 Pseudomonas sp. B14(2022) | reverse complement strand
GGGTTTTACAACGCGGTACGGCTGCACTCGGCGCTGGGATACAGCTCACCTAATGACTACGCAAAGCAACTGAAGCAAACTGCTTAACACTCGCTTCATGGCGTACGTTTTGAGGGAACAAGTCCATTGGTTACTTTTGGCGCTCTTCCAAAAGTGACCCGCTGTAAGAGCGGAACCCTAAGTGGCCGTGACCGCAGCAACGGATATGTACTCAATCAAATCCAACGACATGGTCGGCCCGAAGGCCGCCACGGAAACAAGCCCCCTCCCACAGTTTTGACCGCACCAGCCGAAGTTACACCTTGAACCGCGCCACCGTCTGATGCAGCGTCCCCGCCATCCCGGCCAGGTCGTGCCCTGCCGTTTCGGTGTGTATCGCGCCCTGCAACACCTGCTGCGACAGGTTGCGAATGCCCACCAGGTTGCGATCCACTTCCCGCGCCACCAATGCCTGTTCTTCGGTGGCGCTGGCAATCATCATATTGCGTTCGTTGATCTGCGAGATCGACCGGGTGATTTCGCCCAGCGCCTCTCCCGAGCGTTGCGCCACGTTCAAGGTCGCCTGTACCCGTTCACTGCTGCTGTGCATGGCGGCCACGGCGTGTTCGGTGTCCTGGCGGATATTGCCGATCATCTGCTCGATCTCCTGGGTCGAGGTCTGGGTGCGATGGGCCAGTGCGCGCACTTCATCGGCGACTACCGCAAAACCTCGCCCGGCATCCCCGGCGCGGGCCGCTTCGATGGCCGCGTTCAACGCCAGCAGGTTGGTCTGGTCGGCAATGCTGCGGATCACTTCGAGCACGCTGCTGATGTCTTGCACGCGGCCGGCCAGTTGCTGGATACGCTCCGAGGTTTCCACCACACCGGTGGCCAAGGTGTTGATCGACGCCACGGTTTCCTGCACCTGCGCCTGTCCACGCTGGGCGGTCTGCTCCGACAGGCGCGAGGCTTCGCTGGTGCTCACGGCATTGCGTGCCACTTCGTCGACGGCGGCAGTCATTTCATTCACCGCGGTGGCGGCCTGTTCGATTTCCTGGCCCTGCAACTGCAGGCTGCTGCTGGTCTGGCTGCTGACCGCGCTCAACTCTTCCGACGAACTGGCCACGCCGTCCACCGACGCCGCGATATGCCGGACCATCTGGTTAAGGTTCTGCTGCATCTGATGCAGATTGCGCATCACACTGCCGTCGATACTGTTGCCCAACGGCACCTCGATGGTCAGGTCACCCTCGGCGATGTGGCTCAACACCCGCGCCACCTCATCCGGCTCGCCGCCCAGCGGCCGGGTGACGCTGCGCGTGACGATCACCGCCGCCGCCACCACCAGGGCCAGGCACAGCAGGAACAGCCCGAGCATATTGCGTCGGGCCTCGTCATAGAGGATTTGCGCGGCCTGCTCGCGTTCGGCGAACAGCCTTCCTTGCATGGCCATCAACGCATCCAGGCTCTTGAACACTTCCAACTCGGCGGGCATCACCTGTTGCTTGAGCTGGGCCAGGCCCTGCTCGCGCGCGCCCTGTCGGATCAGCGCCTGCACCTGGGTGAAGGCCGCCACGTAGGCCTCACGGTGGGTTTTCAAGGTGGCATAGGCCGCCTTGCCTTCAGCGGTGTCGAGCAGCGGTTCAAGGGTAGCGAACGCCTGAGTGATGCGTTCGCGCGTGGTGCCGATGGAGGCCTGGGCCTGTTGGTTGTCCTGGTCGATCAGCAGGTCGCGGGTGTTGCGCCCGTTATCGCGCACCCCGGTGGCAATCACCATGATCGGCGCGATCCTGGGCCAGTCCTGCTGCACGATCTGCTCGGATTGCTGCTTGAGGGTTGCCAGGTCGTGAAGGGCGTAAAACACCAAGCCGGCCAGCGCCAACGGCGCAATCGCGAAACCGATGACAATGCGTTGTGCCGTGGTTAATTGCTTCATTGTGCTATTCCCTGATGAAAACCTGCCCGTCATGGGCAGCATCTATAAAAATCCGCTGAGGGCACGCATCACCCTCGCAATACAAAAGCAGGAAACAATTCGCGCAATCGGCCCCATAACTCCGGCAATGCGGCCTGTGCCGGTGAGCTCGACAATTGCGCATCGAGCATGCTGGCCGTGCGCACCATTTGCACCGCAAAGCGTTGCACACCGTTGGCTTGCAAACGCTGGGCCAGCAACAACAACCGAGGGGGGTCGATCAAATGCCAATGCACCGTGGTGCGGCACTCGTATTCCACACCGCTGGCCAACAGGGTGTCGAGGCTGCGCCAGTTGGCGGCACCGCTGTTCCTGACCTGGGTAATCAACTGGCAATCCTCGGCCAGCGCCTTGACGTCAAAACCGACCCAGTCGGCATGGCGCAACGCATTGGCAAATCCTGCCGGCTTGATCCCGGCACTGTGCAGGCCGACGCGAAAACCCATCGCCCGCACTTCATCCATGGCCGCCGGCAAGCCTTCTTGCAAGGTCGGCTCGCCACCACTGAACACCACGGCGTCGAGCAAGTCCTTGCGCCGCTGCAAAAACAGCAACACCCGGCGCCAATCCACCTCCGTGCTGCCGCGCGGTGGGATCAGGTCCGGGTTGTGGCAGTAACGACAGCGCCAGGCACAGCCCTGGCAAAACAGCACACAGGCGAGCATGCCGGGGTAGTCGAGGGTGGTCAGGGGCACCAGGCCCCCGACCCGTAGCGCTCGACTCATTGGCGCCCGGCCACGGCGGCCGTTTCAGTGAAATGCACCCGTTCCTTGTGCTCGGATTGTTTGCCGGGATTGAACGCCGACACGGGCCGGTGATAGCCCATCACCCGGGTCCAGACTTCGCAGCGCTGACGTTGTGGCTGGGATGTTTGCATGGTGAATCTCCTTGCGGGTTGGAAGATCGGTTCAATGCGCAGCGGCAAGTGCCAGCACTTCATCGCACTTGGGACAGAACTCATGCTCACCGGCGAGGTAGCCGTGCACCGGGCAGATCGAGAACGTCGGGGTGATCGTCAGGTACGGCAGGCGGAAACGCCCCAACGCCTTGCGCACCAATTGCTTGCAGGCCTGGGCCGAGGAAATCTGCTCGGCCATGTACAGGTGCAACACGGTGCCGCCGGTGTATTTGCATTGCAGTTCGTCTTGCAGCTCCAGGGCTTCGAAGGGGTCTTGGGTAAAGCCCACCGGCAATTGCGAGGAGTTGGTGTAGTACGGCGCGACGTCGCTGCCGGCCTGCAGGATGTCCGGATAGCGCTTGCGGTCTTCCTTGGCGAAGCGGTAGGTGGTGCCTTCCGCCGGCGTGGCTTCGAGGTTGTAGAGGTGGCCGGTGTCTTCCTGGAAGCGCAGCAAGGTGGCGCGTACATGGTCGAGCAGCTTGAGGGCAAACGCGCGGCCCTCTTCGGTGTGCATGCCCTGCGCGTCGCCGGTGAAATTGCGCAGCATCTCGTGCATGCCGTTGAGGCCGATGGTGGAGAAGTGATTGCGCAAGGTGCCGAGGTAACGCTTGGTGTACGGGTACAAGCCGGCGTCCATATGGTGCTGGATCACCTTGCGCTTGACCTCCAGGCTTTCCATGGCCATGTCCATCAGGCTGTCCAGGCGTTGCAACAGGCCTGAGGTGTCGCCCTTGAACAGGTAACCCAGGCGCGCGCAGTTGATCGTCACCACGCCGAGGCTGCCGGTCTGCTCCGCCGAACCGAACAACCCCCCGCCGCGCTTGAGCAGCTCGCGCACGTCCAGTTGCAGGCGGCAGCACATCGAGCGCACCTGGTTGGGTTGCATATCGGAATTGAGGAAGTTCTGGAAATACGGCAGGCCGTAGCGCGCGGTCATCTCGAACAGGCGGTCGGCGTTCTCGCTGTCCCAAGGGAAATCGTGGGTAATGTTGTAGGTGGGAATCGGGAAGGTGAACACCCGGCCCTTGGCATCGCCGGCCTGCATCACTTCGATATAGGCGCGGTTGATCAGCTCCATTTCCGCTTGCAGGTCGCCATAGGCAAACGGCATTTCCTCACCACCGATCACCGGCACCTGCTCGCGCAGATCTTCCGGGCACACCCAGTCGAAAGTCAGGTTGGTAAACGGCGTCTGGGTGCCCCAGCGCGACGGTACGTTGAGGTTGTAGATAAACTCCTGCACCGCCTGGCGCACCTCGGCGTAGCTCAGTTGATCCTTGCGCACATAGGGCGCCAGGTAGGTATCGAACGAACTGAACGCCTGGGCGCCGGCCCATTCGTTTTGCAGGGTGCCGAGGAAGTTGACCATCTGCCCCAGGGCGCTGCTCAAGTGCTTGGGCGGCCCCGCTTCAACACGGCCCGGCACACCATTGAGGCCTTCGTGCAGCAGTGAACGCAGCGACCAGCCGGCGCAATAACCGGCGAGCATGTCCAGGTCATGGATATGCAAATCCGCCTCGCGGTGCGCGCGGCCGATCTGCTGGCTGTAGACCTCGTCGAGCCAATAGTTGGCAGTGACCTTGCCCGACACGTTCAACACCAGCCCACCCAGGGAGTAGCCCTGGTTGGCATTGGCTTGCACGCGCCAGTCTTCGCGGTCGAGGTATTCGTTCATCGAGGTGGCGACTTCCACCAGGGTCTTGCGGTCGCGACGCAGGCGGCCGTGTTGTTCGCGGTAGACGATATAGGCGCGCATGGAGAGGAAGTAGCCGGCGTCCATCAGTACGCGTTCGACGCTGTCCTGGATTTGTTCGACGTCCAAGTGTTCGATGCCCCTCAGGCGGGCCAGGACGGCGCCCAGTAACAGGTCGACGTCGGCCTCCTGGTACTCGCCGGTTGCGGTGCCGGCGGCGGTCAGGGCGTGGTGGATTTTTTCGGCGTTGAAGGGGACCAGGCTGCCGTCGCGTTTGTGTAGGCGGGTGCTGACCAACGGGGTGAGCGTGTTTTGCATTTTCCGGGCTCCAGGCACTACATATAGATGTTTTTAGGCTTTAAGACACAAGATGCAGTGAGGTTACGGAGAATGGGGTGGGGATCCCTTGATCGGGGTCAAGGTTTTTTGATTGGGGGTATATCCGTTATTTGGGTAACGGCGGCTTAGGGTTCCGCCCTTACGGCGGGTCACTTTTGGAAAAGAGCCGGAATGCCGGCCCAGCCCAAAGTAACCAAAGGGGCTCTTGCCCCAACACTCGGCACCTCGCCTAGGCTCGGTGTGCCCGAACGCAGGCTTGAATCCGTGGGCCGCCGTCATGGGCCATCCTTGGCCCAGGACGGCTAACCCGGCGTCCTGCCGGGTTACCCACGGATTCAAGCCTGCGTTCGGCCAGCGTGTTTGACGGGGCGCCCAGGATCAAGATCAAAAGCCAGAGCAAAAGCAGAGCAAAAGCAGAGCAAAAGCAGAGCAAAAGCAGAGCAAAAGCAGGCTGAGGCCTACCTGCTGGATGGAGATCCAAATGTGGGAGGGGCGGTGCGACGATTCGACTTGCCCCCGATGAGGGAGTGTCAGTTGATGGATTTGGTACTGACCCACTGCAATCGGGGGCAAGCCCCCTCCCACATTTACCGAGTACACCAGACCCAACTCCGGTCGGTTCTAAGGCCGCCGCGGCTTGGCTTTTGATCTGGAGTGAGGGCATACCGAGCCTCGTAAGCAGCCGCTACGCAAATAACGGATATGTACTCAGTAAAGCGACCACAACCACCCCCCACCCCAGCATCAAAAATCTCCACAACCATGGCCCACGCCGCAACGCCATAAACCCATCCACAATCACCCACCCCTTGACCACCGCCAGCAACAACACCCCCCACCACAACCCGGATGCCCCCGTCAGCACAGTGCCAACGCTCAGCACCACCAACATCAGCCAACACAGGATCAGCGTCTGGGAACCCGTCATACACACCTCAGCGAATCACATAGACCAGCGGAAACAGCACCACCCACACCAGATCCACCATGTGCCAATACAGCACCCCGGATTCCAACCCGCTCAAGCCCGGCACCCGGTAAGCCCGCTGCCAACAGCGCAACGCCAGCCACCCCAGAATCACCATCCCCAGCAGCACATGCAGGAAATGAAACCCCGTGAGTATCCAGTACAAGGTAAAAAACGTGCTGTGCTCCAGTCCCAGTCCGGCAGCGCCCAGGTGAGCGTACTCGGTGAGTTTGATCGCCACATACACCAGCGCCACCAACAACGCCCCCATCAACAAGCAAGCGCCCCGACGCGAATGCCCCAAACGCACCTGCTGCACAGCCAACGCTGCCAACAAGCCTGCGGTCAGCAGGCTCAAGGTCATCGCCAACCCCGTCGAGGTATCCAGCTGTGCGCGCCCTTCGGCAAACAGCTCGGGCTTGAGCACCTGGGTCACGGCAAATGCCAGGATCAGGATCGCAAACACCGACAGTTCAGCGAGGATGAAGAACCACATTGCCAGGTCGCCTGGCAGGCGGCGCGGTTCAGGCAAAGTGCACATCCACCACGTCCATCAGCGCGGCGACGGTCTGCGGGTCGTCGCTCAAGGGTTCGGCCAGGCAGGCCAGACAGGCTTCGCGCGGGTGCATTCCGGCGCCGATCAAGCGGGCGGTGAAGATCAGCAGCCGCGTCGAAGCCACCTCCTCTAGGTCATGCTGATCAAGCCGACGCAACGCCTGGCCCAGGCGCACGACCTGGGCGGCCAGCGCTGAATCCACACCGGCCTCACGGGCAACGATGCGTTCCTCGTCGGCCACTGGCGGGTAACCAAAACGCATCGCTACAAAGCGCTGGCGCGTGCTGGGTTTCATGCCCTTGAGCAGGTTCTGGTAGCCGGGGTTGTACGACACCACCAGCATGAACGACGACGGCGCCTTGAGCACTTCGCCGGTGCGTTCCAGGAACAGTTCGCGGCGCTCATCGGCAATCGGGTGCAGCACCACGGCGGTGTCCTGGCGCGCTTCGACGACTTCGTCGAGGTAGCAGATCCCGCCTTCGCGCACGGCGCGGGTCAGCGGGCCGTCCTGCCACCAGGTGCCGTCGGTACCGATCAGGTGGCGGCCGAGCAAGTCGGCGGCGCTGAGGTCGTCGTGGCAGGCCACGGTGTACAGCGGCAGGTTCAGGCGGTGCGCCATGTGTTGCACGAAGCGCGTCTTGCCACAGCCCGTGGGGCCTTTGATCAGCACCGGCAGGTGGTGGCGCCAGGCGTGTTCGAACAGCTGCTGTTCGTTGTCCTGCGGTTGGTAGAAGGGCTCGGTCATTACGCGTACTCGCAACGGGTTCGGCCCCCACGCTAAGGGCCCCTGCGACAACCTGGCAAGCACGTGCAACGGCAAACTTGATCGCCGTCAAGCGAGCATTGCGTCGCTGCAACATAGTCTTGCCTGGCACTAAGAACCTGCGCTCTACCCAGCCTTCGCCGGGCATCGCAAAGGTCTTGCCTGAGGAGATATGGAATGCTGACTCGCAACAGAAAACCCTGGGTCCTGAGTCTTGCCAGCCTGAGCTGCGCCCTGGCCCTCGCATTGCCCATCAACGCCCATGGCGACGCGCCGGCCGGGATGGTGAAAAGCCCCGGCGCGCCGGACATCAGCCAGGCTGAGTTCGACGCCTCCAAGCAGATTTACTTCGAACGCTGCGCCGGCTGCCACGGTGTGTTGCGCAAAGGCGCCACCGGCAAGCCGCTGACACCGGACATCACCCAGGCCCGTGGCCAAGCTTATCTGGAAGCGCTGATCACCTATGGCTCCCCGGCCGGCATGCCCAACTGGGGCACGTCCAACGCGCTGACCAAGGCGCAGATCACCAGCATGGCCACCTTCATCCAGCACACCGCGCCCACCCCGCCGGAATGGGGCATGGCCGAAACCCTCAAGACCTGGAAAGTGCTGGTCAAGCCCGAAGACCGGCCGAAAAAACAACTGAACACGCTCAACCTGCAGAACCTGTTCTCGGTCACCCTGCGCGACGACGGCAAGATCGCCCTGGTGGACGGCGACACCAAGCAGATCATCAAGCTGATCGACACCGGTTACGCCGTGCATATCTCGCGTATTTCCGCGTCTGGCCGCTACCTGCTGGTGATCGGCCGCGATGCCAAGATCGACATGATCGACCTGTGGCCCCTGGAGCCGACCAAAGTCGCCGAGATCAAGGTGGGCATCGAGGCCCGCTCGGTGGAGACTTCGAAGTTCAAGGGCTATGAAGACAAGTACGCGATTGCCGGTTCCTACTGGCCGCCGCAGTTCACCATCATGGATGGCGAAACCCTGGAACCCAGGCAGATCGTGTCCACGCGGGGCATGACCGTCGATAAGCAGGAATACCACCCCGAACCCCGCGTGGCGGCAATCATCGCCTCCCACGAGTGGCCGGAGTTCATCGTCAATATCAAGGAAACCGGCAAGGTGATGCTGGTCAATTACCAGGACATCAAGAACCTCACCATCACCACCATCGACGCCGCGCCGTTCCTGCATGACGGCGGCTGGGACAGCACCCACCGCTACTTCATGACTGCCGCGAACAACTCCAACAAGGTCGCGGTGATCGACTCCAAGGAGCGCAAGCTCACCGCGTTGGTAGAGGTCGGCAAGACCCCGCACCCTGGCCGTGGCGCCAACTTCAATCACCCAAAATATGGGCCGGTATGGGCCACCAGCCACCTGGGCGACGGCGGTATTTCGGTGATCGGCACCGACCCGGTCAAGCACCCGCAATACGCCTGGAAACAGGTGGAATCCCTCAAGGGCCAGGGCGGCGGTTCGCTGTTTATCAAGACCCACCCCAACTCCCATCACCTGTACGTCGACACCACCCTCAACCCCGACGCCAAGCTCAGCCAGTCGGTGGCGGTGTTCGACATCAACCAGCTGGACAAGGGCTACACCGTGCTGCCGATTGCCGAGTATTCGGGCATCAAGCAAGGCGCGCTGCGGGTGGTGCAACCGGAATACAACAAGGCCGGTGACGAGGTGTGGTTCTCGGTGTGGAACGGCCAGACCGAAGAGTCGGCGCTGGTGGTGATCGATGACAAGACCTTGAAGCTCAAGCAAGTGATCCGCGACAAGCGCCTGATCACGCCGACTGGGAAATTCAACGTCTACAACACCCAACACGACATTTATTGAGCCCCATCAACACGAGGTCACCGAATGAAAAATATTCTCCTCGCACTGCTGGCTTCCGCCGCTGCGCTCAGCCTGCAACCGGTGTTGGCACAAGACGGTCCTGGGTTGTTCAACAGCAAACCCTGTGTGGGCTGCCACATGATTGACGGCAAACTGGTGGGGCCGGCCTTGAAGGACGTCGCGGCCAAGAATGCCGGTGTGAAGGACGCCGCCACCACCCTGGCCGGCCATATCAAGAACGGTACCCAGGGCAACTGGGGGCCGGTCCCGATGCCGCCGAACCAGGTCACCGATGATGAAGCCAAGGTGTTGGCCGATTGGGTCCTGACCTTGAAATAAGCGCAAGGAGCACGCCATGCAAGCATCGATGATCGGTACGGCCATGGCGCTGCTCCTGCTGATTCCCGCGCGGGCAGCGGCCACCCCGGACGCTGCCCGTCTTGAACACCTGTTGACCCAGGATTGCGGGGCCTGTCATGGCCTGCACCTCACCGGCGGCCTGGGCCCGGCGCTCACACCGCAAGCCCTCGCCGACCACAGCCGCGACAGCCTGATCGCCACCGTGACCTACGGCCGCCCTGCCCGCGCCATGCCGGGTTGGGGCCCGCTGCTCAGTGCCGGCGATATTGCCTGGCTGGTCGACCGCCTTTTGCAAGGAAGCCCCCCACCATGATGCGACCCACCTTGTTATCCCTGTGCCTGTTGCTGGGCGCCTGCGCCCAACCCGCGTTGCGCGGCAGCGGCGACCTGGGCCTGGTGATCGAACGCGCCAGCGGCAGCGTGCAGATTATCGAGAGCACCGGCATGACCGAACTGGCCCGTATCGAGGGGCTGGGCGACCTGTCCCACGCCTCGGCGGTGTTTTCCCGCGACCAGCGCTATGCCTATGTGTTTGCCCGCGATGGCGGGCTGACCAAGATCGACCTGCTGCGCCAACGCATCGAGCGGCGCATCGTCCAGGGCGGCAACAGCATCGGCGGCGCCATCAGCCAGGATGGGCGCTTGATCGCCGTGTCCAATTACGTGCCGGGCGGGGTCAAGGTGTTCGATGCCGAGAACCTGACCCTCATCGCCGACATCCCCGCGACCGCAATGGCCGATGGCAAACGCTCGCGGGTGGTCGGCCTGGTGGATGCGCCTGGGCAGCGCTTCGTGTTCAGCCTGTTCGACACCGGCGAGATCTGGAGCGCCGACTTCAGCAACGGCAACCCGCCGCGCATCACCCGCTTCAAGGACGTCGGCGAGCAACCCTACGACGCGCTGATCACCGCCGACGGCCGCTACTACATGGCCGGGCTGTTCGGTGAAGACGGCATGGCCCAGCTCGACCTGTGGCACCCGGAGCGCGGCGTGGTGCGCGTGCTCAAGGACTATGGGCGCGGCCAGGCCAAGCTGCCCGTGTACAAGATGCCCCACCTGGAAGGCTGGGCCGTCGCCGACGACCAGGCGTTCGTGCCGGCGGTGGGACGCCACCAGGTGCTGGTGATGGACGCACGCACCTGGCGGCAGACGGCGGCGATCCCGGTAGCCGGGCAGCCGATTTTCGTCACTGCACGCCCCGACGGGCGCCAGCTGTGGGTCAACTTCGCCTACCCGGACAACGACCGGGTGCAGGTGCTCGACACCGAAACCCATCAGGTGGTCGCCGACCTGCGCCCCGGCCCCGGTGTGTTGCACATGGAATTCACCGGGCGCGGCGAGCAACTGTGGCTGTCGGTGCGCGACGGCGAACAGTTGCAAGTGTGGGACCCGTACCACCTGACCCTAATGAAAACCTTGCCGGCCCAGAGTCCCAGCGGGATTTTCTTCAGCCTGCGCGCGCAAAAGATGGGGTATTGAAATGGATCTTGATTCGCTCAGCCAGCAATTGATTGAACGCTTCCAGCACGGCATGCCGCTGTGCGCCGAGCCCTACCGCGAAATGGCCCAGGTGCTGGGTTGCAGCACGGCCGAGGTAATGGCCTGCCTGCAACGCCTGGAACTGGCCGGCGCGTTGTCGCGCATCGGCCCGGTGTTCGAACACACCCGCGCCGGCGCCAGCACCCTGGCCGCCCTGGCGGTGCCGATCGAGCGCCTGGAACAGGTGGCCGCGCGGGTCAGCCAGTACCCGGAGGTTAATCACAACTATGCCCGCGAGCATCATTACAACCTGTGGTTCGTGCTCACCGGGCCTCACCGCCAGCACCTGCAGCAGGTCCTCGACGAGCTGGAGAAAGACACCGGCCTCACTCCGCTGGACCTGCCGATGCTCACCGCCTATCGCATCGACCTTGGATTTCCCCTCGGAGAGCGGCCGTGATCGCGCCACTGAACCACGAGCAGATGCTCGATCTGCGCCAGTGCCTGGAGCGCGGTTTGCCCATCGTCGTGCGGCCCTACGACGAGCTCGCCGAGCAGATCGGCGCCCACCACGATCAGGTGCTGCAACAGATGCAGCAATGGCACGACCAGGGTGTGTTCCGCCGCGTGGGCCTGGTGCTCAATCACCGCGCCCTGGGCTATGTGGCCAACGCCATGCTGGTGCTGGATGTGCCGGACGCGCTGGTTGATGAGGTCGGTGCGCGCCTGGGCCGCGCGCCCGGCGTGAACCTGTGTTACCAGCGCCCGCGGCGCCTGCCGCAGTGGCGCTACAACCTGTTCTGCATGGTCCACGGCCGTGAGCGCGCGGTGGTCGAGGCGCAGATCCAGGCGTTGCTGGAACAGCATCTGCTCAGCGACCTGCCCCACCAGCTGCTGTTCAGCACCCGCGCCTTCAAGCAATGCGGCGGGCGTTTCGCGCCGCCACCGTCGCAGGTATGGGCCCATGGATGAGCTGGATCGACAATTGATCAACCGCCTGCAACACGGCCTGCCGCTGGTGCGCCAGCCCTGGCAACAGGTGGCCGAGGAACTGCACAGCCATCCGAGTGAACTGCTCGACCGCTTGTATGCCCTGCTCGAAGACGGCGTGCTTACGCGCTTCGGCCCGATGTTCGACATCGAGCGTCTCGGCGGCGCCTTCACCCTGGCCGCGCTGGCTGTACCGGAGGCGCAGTTTGACGCGGTCGCCGAGCAGCTCAATGCCCTGCCCCAGGTGGCCCACAACTACCGCCGCGAACACCGCTGGAACATGTGGTTCGTGCTGGCCTGCGCCACCGCGCAGGAGCTGGCCGATACCCTGTCGCGCATCGAGGCCCTGACCGGGTTGGCGGTGCTCAATCTGCCGAAGGAGCACACCTACCATGTCGGTCTGTATTTCCCGGTCTGACAACACCCTGGCCCTGCACTTGGTCGCCCTCACCCAAAGCGGCCTGCCGCTGGTGGAGGACCCTTGGGCCTGGCTCGCCGAGCAGTTGGGCATCAGCGTCGAATCGACCCTCGACCTGCTCAAGCGCCTGCAGGCCGAAGGCGCGATCCGGCGTATCGCCGCCGTACCCAACCACTACCGCCTGGGCTATCGGCATAACGGCATGACCGTGTGGGACGTGGCCGATGTGCACATGCCGCGCCTGGGAGAACTGCTCGGTGCCCAGCCGTTTGTCAGCCATTGCTACCGTCGCCCCCGGCGCCCGGACTGGCCCTACAACCTGTTCGCCATGGTGCACGGCCGCAGCCGCGAAGAAATCGACAGCTACCGCGAGCACCTGCGTTTCCTGCTGGGGGATGCCTGCCGCGCCGACGAGATGCTGGTGAGCAGCCGCATCCTGAAAAAGACCGGCCTGCGCCTGACGCCGGCGCACTCAAAGGAATAGCCCATGCTGCGAATCAGTCAGTACCTGCGCACCCTCGCCGGTCAATGCCCGCCGCCGCGCACCTCGCCCCCTGGCAGTGAGCGGCCGCCGGTGGTGATCTGGAACCTGCTGCGGCGCTGCAACCTCACCTGCAAACACTGCTACGCCACCAGTGCCGACAGTGTGTTTCGCGATGAACTCGACACCCCGGCAGCGCTGCGGGTGATCGACGATTTGCACGACGCCGGGGTTCGCGTGTTGATCCTCTCCGGGGGCGAGCCGCTGCTGCGCGAAGACCTCTTCGAGCTCAGCGCCTATGCCCGCGATAAAGGTTTTTTCGTCGCACTGTCGACTAACGGCACGCTGATCGATGAGCACAACATCCAACAGATCGCCGACGCGCGCTTCGACTACGTGGGTATCAGCATCGACGGCCTGGAAGCGACCCACGATGCCTTTCGCCAACTGCACGGCAGTTTCCAGCGCTCCATGCACGCCATCCGCCTGTGCCGCGAGGCCGGGATTCGCGTGGGCCTGCGCACCACCCTGACCCAGGACAACCATGGGCAGTTACCGCAACTGCTGACGCTGATGCGCACCTTTGACGTGCAGAAGTTCTACCTGTCGCACCTCAACTACAGCGGGCGCGGCAAGCGCAGCCGCCAACTGGATGCGCACCGGCAGATGAGCCGCGAAGCCATGGCGCTGATTTTCCAGCAGGCCTGGGGCGATATTCAAAACGGCGTGGACAGTGATTTCGTCAGCGGCAACAACGACGCCGACGCCGTGCTGTTGCTGCAATGGGTGCACCAGCACCTGCCCGAACATTACCCGCAGCTTGAGCACCTGCTGCATGCCTGGGGCGGCAATGCCTCGGGCAACGGCATCGCCAACATCGACAACACCGGCGAGGTGCACCCGGACACCTATTGGTGGCAGCAGTCGGTGGGCAATGTGCGCAACACCACCTTCCGCCAGCTCTGGCTGGAGCAGCCCGACCCGTTGCTGCTGCGCCTGCGCGAACACCCGCGCCGCCTCGGCGGGCGATGTGCCGAGTGCCGCTGGCTGCCGATCTGCAATGGCAATACGCGCACCCGCGCCTGGGCCGATGGCGACCTCTGGGGCCCGGACCCCGGTTGCTACTTCAGCGACGCCGAGATCGCCTGCCAGCCGCCCACCCTGATCCCTTGCTCGACCACCCGGTGACACAACCGGGGGCCGCCTACCTGATGATGAACCAAGGACGTCGCATGCACATTTCAACTGCCCACTCTTCCACTGGCCTGCCGGCCAGTTTGCACAGTCCCTTGCACCCCGGCGAAGTCGCGTTGGTGGGCGCCGGCCCCGGTGACCCGCGCCTGTTAACCCTGCGCGCCTGGAGTCTGTTGATGCAGGCCGACGCGGTGGTGTTCGACCGACTGATCAGCGCCGAATTGCTCGCGCTGATCCCACTGACCTGCGCCCGCCATTACGTGGGCAAGGCCAGCGGCTGTCACAGCCTGCCCCAGGATCAACTCAACGAACTGCTCGCCGAGTTGGCCGACGAGGGCCAACGGGTGGTGCGCCTCAAGGGCGGCGACCCGTTTATCTTCGGGCGCGGCGCCGAGGAACTGGAGTACCTGCTCGCGCGCGGTATCCCGTGCCAGGTGGTGCCGGGCATCACCGCCGCCTCCGGGTGCAGCGCCTATGCGGGCATCCCGCTGACCCACCGCGACCTGGTCAGTTCGTGCCGTTTCGTCACCGGCCACCTGCAGCGCGACGGCGCGTTGAAACTGCCATGGGCCAGCCTGGCCGAGCCGAGCCAGACGCTGGTGTTCTACATGGGCCTGTCGAACCTGGCGCTGATCGCCGAACATCTGGTGGCGGCCGGCTTGCCCGGGGATACACCGGCCGCCCTGATCAGCAATGGCGCACGCGCCGACCAGCACGTCGCCCGTGGCACCCTGCGCCAGTTGCCCACAATGGCCGCCGACTGCGAACCCGGCGTGCCGACGCTGACGGTGATCGGCCACGTCGTCAGCCTGTTTGCCGGCGCCGCCCTGCACTTCCCGGCCAGCCTGGCCCCGGCCCGTGAAGCGGTGGCGGTATGAAACGCCTGCTGCTGGTGCCGCTGCTCTGGGCAACGGCCGCGCACGGTACGCCAGCGCAGGATTACCGCCAGTATTGCGAAAGCTGCCATGGGCTTAATCGCATCGGAGCCACCGGCCCGGCGCTGCTCCCGGAAAGCCTGGGACGGATCAAGCCGGAAGAAGTGCGCAAGGTCATCGAAAACGGCCGGCCCGCCAGCCAGATGGCCGCGTTCGCGGCGCAACTAAGTGCCGCGCAGATGGATGGGCTGGCAGAGTATCTGCAACAGCCGCCGGATTCACCGGCGACGTGGAGCGAGCATGACATCCGCAACAGCCACAGCCTGCTGGCGGACCTGCGCCAATTGCCGAGCACGCCACAGCATCACGCCGACCCGCTCAACCTGTTTGTGGTGGTGGAATCCGGCGACCATCACATGGATATTCTCGACGGCGACACCTTTGCCGTGCTGGACCGTTTCCCCACTCACTTCGCGGTGCACGGCGGGCCGAAATTCTCCCCGGACGGACGCTTTGTGTACTTCGCCTCGCGGGACGGCTGGATCAGCCAATACGACCTGCACAACCTCAAGCTGATCGCCGAAATCCGCGTAGGCCTCAACACCCGCAACCTGGCGGTGAGCAAGGATGGCCGCTGGGTCCTGGCGGGCAATTACCTGCCGGGCAACCTGGTGCTGCTGGATGCGCGTGACCTGTCGCTGGTCAAGACCCTGGACACCGGCTCACGGGTCAGTGCGGTGTACACCGCGCCACCGCGCAACAGCTTTATCGTCGCGCTCAAGGACGTGAACGAGGTCTGGGAATTGTCCTATGCAGACGCCCGCCCCAGTTTCGAGCCCCGGCGCATCCAGGCCCAGGACGTGCTCGACGACTTCTCGTTCTCGCCCGATTACCGGCAACTGATCGCCACCTCACGCAAGGCCGGCGGCGGCCAGGTGATCGACCTGGACAGCGGCCGCGTGGTCACCGACATCCCGCTTTCCGGCATGCCGCACCTGGGCTCGGGGACGTACTGGCAACGCAACGGGCAATGGGTGTTTGCCACGCCGAATATCAGCAAGGGGCAAATCTCGGTGATCGACCTCAAGACCTGGAGCCTGATCAAACAGATCCCCACCCTCGGGCCGGGCTTTTTCATGCGCAGCCATGTGAACTCGCGCTATGTGTGGAGCGACGTGTTTTTTGGGCCGGACAATGATGCGATTCACCTGATCGACAAGCAGACCCTTGAGATCGCCCACACTCTGAGGCCGGTGCCGGGCAAGACGGCGGCCCATGTGGAATTCACCCGGGACGGGCGGTATGTGTTGCTGAGCATCTGGGCCACGGAGGGGGCGTTGATTGTGTATGACAGCCAGACGCTCGAAGAGGTGAAGCGCATTCCCATGAATAAGCCGTCGGGCAAGTACAACGTGGGCAATAAGGTTGAGTTTGCGGAAGGGACGTCGCATTGAACACTGGTGACAGGCTGGAAGCAGCCAGCTCGTAGAGCGCATGGGCACCGCTGATCCCCTGTGGGAGATGTCGAGCTTTAGCGAGGCTTCGATGGCGGCGGCACAGTTGATAGAGGTGCTGGCTGACCCACCGCTATCGGGAGCAAGCCCCCTCCCACATTTGAACGTTGTTGACAGGTAGAAAACGTCCGGCCGTAGGTCTGATGGGCACCGCTGATCCCTGTGGGAGATGTCGAGCTCTAGCGAGGCTTCGATGGCGGTGGCAGGGTTGGTAGAGGTGTTGGCTGACACACTGCTACCGGGCTGCGTGGTGGGTCAGACGGTGCGGGAGAATTGGCCTTTGTGTGCGCCGCCCAGGTAAGCGTCGAAGGCCATGGCCACGCTGCGTACCATCAGTTGACCTTTGGGCAGCAGTTGCAGCGCGTCGTCCTGGACCAGCAATAACCCGTCTGCCACTTGCTCGTCCAACTGCGTCAACGCTTGGGCAAAATAGTCGTTGAAACGAATGCCGTGGGCCGCTTCGACCTGGGCGACATCGACGCGGCCGTCGCACATCAGGCCATTGATCACCTCGCGACGCAGTACGTCGTCGGGGTTGAGCCGGTAACCGCGTTGCACCGGCAGCATGCCCGCATCGATGCGCGCATAGTACTGGGACAGCTCCTTGACGCTCTGGCTGTAGCTGTCGCCGACCTTGCCGATGGCCGACACGCCCAGGCCAATCAGGTCGCAATCGGCATGGGTGGAGTAACCCTGAAAGTTGCGTTGCAGGCTGCCATTGACGCGGGCCAGTGCCAGTTCATCGTCGGGCAGGGCGAAATGGTCCATGCCGATGTAGACATACCCGGCCTCGGTAAGACGGCGGATGGTCAGTTCCAGCAGTTCCAGCTTGCGTGCCGGGGGTGGCATGTCTTCGGGGCGGATCATGCGCTGGGCGCGGATCTGGCTTGGCAGGTGCGCGTAGCTGTAGGCGGCCACGCGGTCGGGGCGCAGGGCAATCAGCTTGCTCAGGGTCACGTCGAAGCTGGCCACGGTTTGCAGGGGCAGGCCGTAGATCAGGTCGACACTCACCGATTTGAAGCGGGCCTCGCGGGCCGCCGCCACCAGTTGCAGGATCTGCGCTTCGCTTTGCACGCGATTCACGGCGGCCTGGACGTCGGGGTCGAAGTCCTGCACGCCGAAGCTCAGCCGATTAAAGCCCAGCCGGCGCAGGGTGTTGATGCGTTCGACGCTGATGGTGCGCGGGTCGACCTCGATGGAGAACTCATGGGCGTCGCTGTCATCCAGGCTGAAGTTGTCCGCCAGGCAGGCCATCAGTTCGGCCAGTTGCGCATCGTCCAGATACGTCGGTGTGCCGCCGCCCAGGTGCAATTGAGTCAGGCGTCGCGAGCGCTCGAACAGCGCGCCCTGCATCTGGATCTCGCGCTTGAGGTACGCCACATACTCGACGGCGCGATGGGTCTTGCGGGTGATGATCTTGTGGCAGCCGCAGTAGTAGCAAAGGCTCTGGCAGAACGGAATGTGGATGTACACCGACAACGCCTTGGGCGCGGCGAGTTGGTGACTGGCGCGCACGGCCTGGTGATAGTCGTCCAGGGCAAACGCGCTGTTGAACTGCGGCGCGGTCGGGTATGAGGTGTAGCGCGGCCCCGGGCGGTCGTATTTGTGCACCAGGGCACGGTCGAATTCAAACGCCGTCATGGTCGATCACCTCGTCGTTGGCGCTGACGGGCGTGGCGAGCGCCGCCCGTTCGAACAATGCGCAGATGGCATCCACCTGGGGCAGGCCCGCGGGCAGCAGCCAGATAAACGTAGGCGACAACTCGAGCAGACCATCGCGGTGCAAGGCCTCCAGCAGCGGCCAGAGGTTGGCGAAATAACGCCTGAATACCAGGCCGTAACGCCGCTCCACCGCCTGGATATTCAGTTCCAGGTCACAGGCCAGGCGTTCGGCGACATGCAGGCGCACCGGGTCGGCCGCCTCGCGAAACCAGCCTCGGCACGTGGCCGGTTGACCACTGGCCAACTGCTCACGGTAGTGCGGCAGGACCGCCGTGTTCTGCGCACACAATGTGTCGATCTGGCTGATGGCGCCCAGGCCAAAGCCGATGTGGTCGCAATAACCGTGCAGGGTAAAGCCTTCGCAGTTACGGCTGAGGCGACCGCGCTCCTGGGCCTGTTTGAGGTCATCGTCGGCGCGGGCGAACTGCCCCAGGCCGATGTAGTGATACCCCGCGGCGGCCAGGTGCTCAAAGCCGCTGCGGCGCATCGCGCTCTTATCCGCCGCGCTGCAAAACGCCTGGGGTTGCCGGCCCTGGTAGCGCACCGGTGGCTGGGCGTAATCGAACAGTTGCAGGCGGTCGGGCTCCAGGGCAATCAGGCTGGCCAGTTTCAGCTCGAAACTGGCCGGCGTCTGCCAGGCATGGCCGTACCCGAGGTCGATGTTCACCGAGCGAAAGCCGAAGGTACGCGCCGCATCCACCAGCGACTCGATGGGCGCCGGGTCCTGGTACCGCGCCTGGCACAGCGGGTCATCGCGGCGGGCGTCCGGCACGCCGATGCTGGCGTGGTTGAACCCCTGTTCGCGCAGCAGGCCCAGGGTCGCCCAGTCCATGTGCCAGGGGTCGAGGTCGATACGGTAGTCGCCACGGTCGTGGTCGAAAAAGTTGAAGCGGCTGTGCAGGTGTTCCAGCAACGTGCGCACCTGCTCGATCGTCGGTGTGGTGCCGCGCAGGTGAAAGTGTTCGACCGGTTGGCGCGGGCCGAGCTGGCAGCCGATCAACTGGATTTCCTGGGCGAGGCTGTGCAGGTAGTCGGTGCCGGCGTCAGCTGCCGGCCAATGCAGGTTCAACGCCAGGGGCCGCTGGCGCTGGCGGCTGTCGCGCAGGGCACGCAGCAGGTCGAGGGAACCGACGCCGGCATGGAAGCGGCGCGTGTCCGTCTGGCAGGCCAGGTCCAACACGCCCTGATCCTGACGAAAGCGGGTGGGATGAAGATGGGTGCGCATGACGGACTCCGGAGCGGGCGGCGGTGGTCCATTGTCCGGTGCGACCGCTGCGCGCACCTTGATGTGCATCAAGGTCGTTACCAGCTCAGGTAAAACATGCCCTTGGCCAGCAGCACAATGGCGACCATGTGCGCGAACAGGCTCAGGTGAATGAAGCGGCTGTAGCGCGCGCTGACCTTGCCCCAGCGCATCCGCGCCATGGTGACCAGAAAGTGCAGCAGCACACTGGCGGCCAGGATCAACTTGAGGCCCAGCAACGTGCCGAACGAGGACGCCAACGGTGCCGACAACGCCGGCAGGTAACGCAGCCAGACCATGCCGAGCCCGGCGCCGAACAGCACCAGCAACACCCACGGCATCAGCACCCGGGCCCGTCGGGCGACGCCCTGCTCCACCAGCACCATCACCCGAATCGGCAAGTGCTGGTGCAGGTGCCCCAGGATCAGTACTTCGAAGAACACAGTGCCGATAAAAATCAACGCGGCGAACAGATGGGCCAATAGCAACAGGAGGTAGAGCATACAAGCCTCGCAGAGGAACCGGCCGTCGGGAGTCCAGTGTGCGGGCTGGCGCACGGGGCGGCCTTGATGCCGATCAAGCGTTGCTCCTGCCTGGCTTACAGCAACGGCAGGCTGTAGCTGACGATCAGCCGCGTCTCATCCTTGTCGGCGGTGTCATTGCCGCGCAGCACGGCGCCGCGCCAAGTCAGGCCCAGGCCCTTGAACGTGCCCGTGGGGATCACGTAGTCGACACGCAAATCGCGCTCCCACTCGCTGTTGTCGCGGCGCGCCGCACGGATGTTGCTGCCGTGGATATAGGTCACGCTCGACTTCAGGCCCGGAATGCCCAGGCCGGTAAAGTCATAGGTGTAGTTACCCACCGTGGCCTGTTCGCCGGCGTTGACGAACTTCAGCGACTGGGCATTGGTGATCAGGTACAGCGAACGACCCTGGCCCTGGTTGATGTGGGGGAAGTCACTTTCGCCGGTGGTTTTCTGATACCCCAGGCCCACGGAATGCCCGTACACGCCATAGGTCAACATCGCGCTCCACAGGCGGTTGTCGACCTTGCCCGAGTTGACGCCGGGCGCGTAATAGCCGGAACTCACATAGCCTTCACCGCGCCCGGCGGCGCTGCCGTTCTTGCCGTCGGCGGTGCTGTAGAAGTAACGCAGATCGGTCTTGAGCTGCCCCACCGGCAACTGCCAGTTGTGCACCAGGCCGACAAAATGTTGTTGGTAGAAATTCTCCAGGGTCGCGTAGTAGTACTGCACTTGCAGTTGCTTGCTCACGGCGTAATCCACCCCGCCGTAGTAGAACTGATTGCTGAACGTGCCCTTGGCCGGGTCGTTGGCACCGGCGATCGACATGCCCTGGCCATTGCTGGAGTTACGGTCGAGCACCTGCTCCATTTTGCCGGCGATCAGGTTGAAGTCCTTAAGGTCCTTGGAGTCGACCTGATAGCCACGGAACGTCTGCGGCAACAAGCGGCCGTCTTCGGACATCAGCACCGGCATCTTCGGCACCAAGGTGCCGACCTTGAGCTGGGTTTGTGAGATGCGCACCTTGCCGGTGGCGCCGGTCTTGCTGAAGTCATTGGCAGCCTTGCCATCGGACAACGGGAAGACGCTGCCGGGGGTGTTGCCTTCACCGGCCTTGCCGGCGCGCCCAGAGGCGTCCAGGCGCAGGCCATACAGCGCTTGCAGGTCCAGGCCGAAGCCCACCAGGCCATCGGTGAAACCGGACTGGTAGTTGAACATGAAGGCCTGGCCCCACTCCTTGTCCGACGGCGCCCTGGTGTTACGGGTGTCCTGGTTGTAATAGAAATTGCGCAGGTCGAGGGTGGCTTTGCTGTCATCGATAAAACCCGATGCAGCCGCCTGCTGCGCGGCGCCGAGGGAGACGGCGAGCGCCAGGCACGTGGTGTGTTTCATGAAGGCTCCGTGAAGTGATTGAGGCGACCCCGTTACAGCCCAACCCTGTTGTTTGTCGGTCGGGTGATGCTGCATTCAACGGGTGCGCGCACGGTATAGCCTGGGGCCTTGGGGAAACAGCCGCTAAAACCGTCAATCACTTTTGCGGTTTACGTAACAATCCCGATCCACTGTGCAGCGCTCAAGGCACCGGCAACCAGCCCTGGAATACCCCTGAGGAGGCGAGCGGACACCAGGCAAAATCCCATTCCGTGGCAGGGAGTGCCTGTTGTTCGGCGGCGAGAATGCGCGCGCCCTTCCAATCGAACACCGTCAAGCCTTGCCAGGCCAGGACCACCCCCTGGGCCTGGCTGTCATCCGTACTGATCCAACGCGCCGCCGCGGCGGCCATGAAGGTTTCGATGGGTTCTTCATCAATCCGCCCGCGATACGGCGACGCCAGCAGCCAACGGCACACGTTCAGGTGCCAGGTCCAGTCCTGGGCCGGCTGGTTGCGATAGGCCCAGGTCATGAAGCTGCGAAACAGGTTCAGGCCTTCGGGCGGGTCGAGCTTGAGCAGCGTCGGGCAGATGTCGAACACGGTGTGCCAATACGGCAACAGCCGTGCATCCAGGTGCACAAAGCAGCGGGCATTGCTTGGGTAGTCCGGCCGTGCCGGTTCCACGCGCGGGCGACGGGACGCCTGGCTGACCAGGCGGCTGGCGCCTGCAGGCAAGTGATGGTTCATAAAGCGCACTCACAGTCGTGACGATAGAACGCCCCCTGGTCACAGGAGGCCCAAGGCACACGTCAGAATGCGGGGGAGGCGCGGGGGTTGGCCGAGGGCCAGGAATAACGCGGCGGCGCCTTGTTGCGCCGCTCATGGGCCGGGCGTGGGGTTTGCCCCAGGCCCAGCAACCAGGCCAGGCCGATCAGGAACACCAGCGCGACGGTCACCGCGTTGCACACCGGGCAGGCAAAGTAGTTCGAGATGTTACTGGAAGACGGCGCGCCCAGCCCTTTGTCGGAAAGTGGCGCCTGTTTGCCGTCCACCGCGCAGAACGCGCCACCGATCCCATTGAGCTGTTGGCCCATCATCTGGCCATGGCCCAAACCGCACACGAACAGGTTCATCAGCACGCAGAAGTACAGGGTCCAGACGATCAGGGAACGGTCGGGGTGGCTCGATTTCATGGCGGCGACTCTACCACCAGCGCCGCAAAAGGATGAAATTCGGTGTGCCCCTGTGGCAGAACGTCGCAGATTACGCGGGCTGGCCAGGGTTGGTAGACTTGGCGCCCTCCTCGTTTACTCCTATTCAAAGCCTGCCGAGTTGATTTCGCGCAATGCGGGCGTTTCACAGGATGCACCGTTGATGAGTACGTTATTCACCCGCCGCAAGGTCCTGACCGGCATGGGCCTGTTGGGTCTGGGCCTGCTGGCCGGTTGTGACAACAGCCCCAGATTGAACTTCAAGTACGGCAAGGACTTGAGCGACAAGATCATGGGCCGCACCTTCAAGCTCAAGAACACCGAGGGCGACACCGTCACCCTCAGTTCCTACCGTGGCCTGATGCCGGTGGTGTTCTTCGGTTTCACCCAGTGCCCGGCCGTGTGCCCGACCACCCTCGCCCGCGCCGCCCAGGCCAAGAAGCTGATGGGCCGTGACGGCGAGATCATGCAGGTGATCTTTATCACCCTGGACCCGGAACGCGACACGCCGGAGATTCTCGACAAGTACGTCAAGGCCTTCGACCCCAGCTTTGAAGCGCTGTACGGCACCCCGGAAGAAATCGCCGTGGCCGCCAAGGAGTTCGGGATCTTTTATGAAAAGATCCCCGCCGGCGACACCTACACCCTGTCCCACACGGCCACCAGTTTTGTCTTCGACACCCGTGGCAACCTGCGCCTGGGTTTGCAGGCATCCCTTACCGCTAAAGAGTGCGCAGAAGACCTGCTCACCGTCATGGAGGTCTGCTAATGACTGCCGTTCAATACCTCAAGCGCTTCACCTTTGGCCTGACCCTGCTGGGCCTCGCCGCCCACGCCAGTGCCCAGGTGCAAGTGACCGACGCCTGGGTGCGCGCCTCGGTGCCGGGCCAACCGTCCAGCGGCGCGTTCATGACCGTGACCGCCGACAGCGACAGCAAGCTGCTCAGCGTGGCCTCACCGGTGGCCAAGGACGTGCAGATCCATGAGATGAGCATGAAGGACGACGTGATGCGCATGGGCCCGGTGGACTCGGTGGCCCTGCCGGCGGGCAAGGCGGTCAAGCTTGACCCGGACGGTTACCACGTGATGCTGATGGGCCTGACCGGGCAGATCAAGGAAGGCGACCAGGTGCCGCTGACCTTGACCGTGGAGAACGCCAAGGGCGAAAAGCAGACCGTTGAGGTCCAGGCCAAGGCGCGTGGGCTGGATGGCATGGACCATAGCAAGATGCATTGATGGGCTCGCCGGGGTCCACCCGGCTTAGCGCACCTGGCACTCAACCGCACTCGATCCGCTGCCCGTAACGGCCTTCGGCACGTTAGAAGAGAATGAGGCCGGCAAAGTGAACGGAAGACCAGGGTTCTTCAGTAATAGCCCCGGAGGAGTCGCGATGCTTTGCGTAAATCCAAACTGGCCGGCGTTGAAACCCTGCATACCGCCCTTGTTAGCCAAGATGACCTGACCGGCGATAACCTCCACGTACAAACCTGGCGGCAGCACCGGCACACTGGAAGACCCTGACATAAACGCAGGCACTACCGCCGCAAGCGACGCTTTGCCTTGCGCCGCCCATGACTCGACCGAGGCCAGGACATCAGCCAGGCGATAGACATAGCGCGCCGAAACCGCAGCGACAAAGGCCGTGTAAGAGGTATCAGCCTGCCCGGCCGATGACGCCAACCCTGCCGCCAGGCTGTTCAGCCGGGACGAAGCACGCGTAGCCACGACTGCCGCCGGCTGGTAAAACACCACCACGCTGGCCGATTGCAGGCCGATCCGGCCGCCGGGCGTGATCAACGTCGAGCGATCCTGGCTGCGCTTGCCCAGCAACCCGCCATCGGAGCGCAACCCGCCCTGTTTCAGGGTGAACATTGCGGCATCAGCGCCAGGCGTATTCACGTCGTAGGCAAACGCGTCCACGCTGAGCACGGTCCCCGGTTGCAAGGTCAACAGGCTGTCGTCGCCCAGGCGCACTTGCGCGTAGCCCTTACCCTGGGTCGACAAGGTATCGCCGACTTCCACCCCCGACTGCTCACCCAGTACGCGCATGCTGCCGTCGAGCTTCTTGACGAACAACGGCCCGCTCAGATGAATCACGGTACCGGCCACGGGGGCGGCCTGAACCCAGGTCGCTGCACTCAGCAGTGTCAGCAACAGCAATGCGTTAATTGCAGTACTGCTTTTTAACAGGTTCATGTGTAGTGCCCTGGTCAGTGGAGAGTTCTATCTTGTCTTCCTGCGTTTTAGCCGGTGTTGAAATGCCCGGCTTTTTTCCACCGGAAATACCGGAGGAGGTAGTGTCCATGACTGAGGAGAACGACACGTTCACGGTCTTAATTAACTGATTCATTGCTGTTTGCACCGGCTTGTTCGGCTCACTCGCCGTCGGCGGCGACAGCACCTGGCACAACGCTGAGTTCGGCGCCAACGTACACATATCTGAGCGGGGCGGCACTGCGACAGGCACCGGATTCTCGACCGGCGGCCGGTCGACGTCAGTGATCGTCAAGCGACCGCCAGCAGTTGGCTGCCCCTCGGTAAACACCCTCCCTCTGCCGCTGGCCGTGCCCGCACCGTCATGGTTGGCGGCCAGGGTGATATCCCCACTGAACTGGATCAGCGAATTGACATGGATGTCGTTGCCCGCCTGGGCCGTAAGGCCGACACCAGTGTTGGTGTTGTTGACGCCTGTGTAGAACGTGATGTCGTGGGTGGCTTGCAACAACACATTGGAGGTCGCGTTGGACAGCAGGTCGGCATCGATTTCACTGTCTGTGCCCGGCGCATTGGCGAAGGCCGCCACGTCCCCCAGGGACGCCGAAGGGCCGGACAGGAACGAGGTGACCCGGATATTCGCCGGGTCCAACTGCCAGAAACCCGCTGTGCCGTTGGCCGCGCGCGTGTCGACCCGTGCCCCCGCCACATCGAGGAAATGCCCGGACGTCTCGACCAGGCCGCCCTTGCCCGAGGCCGCCCCGCCGCGGGCCGACAGCGTGCCGTAGACGCGCGCGGTGTCAGTGCCCCACACGATGATCTTGCCGCCGTCGCCACTGGCCAGGGCGTCGGCGGAAATTCGCGCCTCCTGGCTCAGATAACTTTGTTTGGCATTCAGGACGGCCGGGTTCTTGCCCTGGTAGTCGCCGCCAATCAGCACCCGGCCACCGCCGCGTTGGCCGCTGGCATCGATGCGCGCATTGCCCATTACGCCGACCTGCTCGCCCAGCACCTGGATGTCGCCGCCGCAATCAACGCCCGTGGCGGTGGTGCTGCTACCGGCTTCGAGCAAGGTGGTGCGGCTGGACTTGAGCACCACCTTGCCGTTGGCGCCGACCACGGCACTGTTGGCGTTCAGCGTGCCGCGCTGGTTGACCAGCGCGCCGTAGATACCAATGTTGCCGCCCTGGGCGATCACGGTGCCCAGGTTCAGCGCCTGGTCCTGTTCCGCCGACACCACCACGTGCATGCCCGGATTAGTGGAGTCCACCAACTGCACCGAGTGCCCCGCCGCCAGCACCGTTTCGCCCTGGGGCGTGGTGATGATGCCGGTGTTGTTCACGTCCGGCGCGATCAGGTACACCTGGCCCCCCGACGGCGTGGTAATCGCGCCCTGGTTGCTGACCTGGCCAGCCGGCCCGTCAGCGGAGAAACGTCGGTTGCCCGAGAGGAAGTCCGCGTTGGAAATCGCCAGGCTCGAAGCCACCAGGCCGCCGACATTGATCTGCGCACCGGCACCAAACACGATGCCGTTGGGGTTGATCAGGAACACCCGCCCGTTGGACTGCAAGGTGCCGAGGATCACGCTGGGGTCCTGGCCGGTGATGCGGTTGAGCACGCTGCTGTTGCTGCTCTGTTGCAGAAAACGCACCAGCTCGCCCTGGGCGATGGAAAAGCTCGACCAGTTGATGATTGCATTGGGGCTGTTGGTGACGCTCAGGGTGTTGCCATCCTGGGTGAATGTCACCTGGCCGTTGACGATCACCGGGTTGACCGGGGCCGCCGCCGCGCTGGTTGCCATCACCAGGGAGAGCGCCATCAAGGTAAGTTTGAATGTCATGGCACCCTCAAAAGGCCAGGCTGAGACGGACATGCAGGCGATCATCGCCGCGCTGGGTTTCACTGGCTTCGGCGTGCAAGGCATGGCCGTAATCCATTTGCAGATTGAGGTTGCGCCGGTAGATCAGGCGCACGCCCAAGCCGGTGCTGCTCAGGCTGATGTGCTCGAACTCGCCGGGCAGTGCGTTGTTACGGGTCAGGTAACCGGCGTCATAGAACGCCAGGGCACGGCACTGCCAGCTGCCGCCCAGGCACAGCGGCGGCGTGTAGGCTTCGAGGTTGCCGACCACACCCGAGTCGTTGCTCACCTCGCGTTCACGGAAGCCGCGCACCGACGCCGCCCCGCCGGCGCCAAACTGCTCGCCGGGCACCAGGGCATCCTTGGTGTACTGACCGTTCAACGCCACGCGCAACTGCCAGGCGGCCGGCAGGATCTGCGTGATGCTCGTCGCGAACCGCAACGCTGTGTAGTCATCCCGCGCATGGGCGCGCGCCAGGTCGAAATCGCGCTGCTGCCCCTTGGACCCGCCTGGAATGTTGTGCAACAGCGACAGGCCGATGTTCGCGTCGCCATCCACCCGCACCCAGGTGCCCTGATACCCCAGGCTGATGGGGTGCACGGTAATGTCGTTGCCCAGTTGCACATCGAACAGTTCCAGGCTGCTTTTATAGGCCTTGTAGTCGACGCCATAGACCAGCTTGGATTGGTAATTGCCCACCGTCGCCAGGTTGTGGTTGTAGCGCGTGCCGAAGATCGTGCCACGGCCGCTCACGGCCAGGTCGAAGATGCCGGCCGTCACGGTGCCGCTGTCGACGTCCGAGTAGCTGGTGAACAAGTCCAGGGAGTCGCCCAGCGCATACAGCGGCAGGTGGTAGCCCAGGCCGTAGACACTGACCCGCTCGGGCTTCTCCACCGTGGTGGTGTATTGCAGGCTCATCACCTGGTCGCGGCCGAACATATTGGCGTTTTGCAGCACGGCGCCGATGTAGGTCCGCCCGGTTTCCTTCGAGCCGCTGTTATCCAGGTTGAGGGCCGCGTTCCACGGTGACTCATCGCTCACCTGCAGTTCGGCGTCCACCGTATCGCTGGCGGCGCTGCTCTTGAGCTTCATCACGGTCTGCTTGGCCGGGTTCTCGTTGGCCAACTTGAGGCTCTTGGACACCGCCGCCAGGTCAGGCGAGGTGCCTTCCTGCAGCGCCGGCAGCGACTGGCGCACGTTGGCGGTGCTGAAATGCCGGTTACCGGCGACTGTCACCTGGCCAATCCGTACCTGCACCACATCCAGTATCACCACGCCGCCATTCAATTCCTGCTCGGGCAAGTCGACGCGCACTAGGGGATAGCCGAGCCGATGGAAGGTGTCTTCGAGCGCCTCCTGGGCCTTGGCCACGTCGCTGAAGTCGCGTTGGGCCCCCTCGAACGGCGCCACCGTTTGCGCCAGCGCACTGGCCGGCAGCAGCGTATTGCCGCGCACTTCAAAGCGGGTGATGTCAAAGCGTGGCGACAGCGGCTCGCTATCAGCGGCCACTGCGAAGGAGGTGCACACCGCCAATGAGGCGGGCACCAGCAAGAGCATGAAACGGTCGATCATGGGTTGGCCCTTAGGCAGCGTACGATTTAAACGACTTACGCTGCGTTAGGCGCCAGCAGGGGCAGGCCCCGGCGCAGAGTGTAGCCATTAGATTGCCACTGCGATAGAGAAAGTCCCCATGTTTTCGAAGGGTTTGCAGGTTTAATCCACAATAAACAGCTTGGCCCCCGTGGCAGTGGATGAACGATGTCCCTCCATGTCATTGCCCACCTGGTAACTCATCCCGGCCGTCAGCGTGAACTGGCGGCCGTCTTCCAACTCTGTGTGCAACTCGCCTTCCAGGCACAGCAGCACATGCCCGCGCGTGCACCAGTGATCGGCCAGGTAGCCGGGGCTGTAATCGACCCTGCGCACGCGGGTGGTGCCGAAGTGGCGGGTGCGCCATGAGGCACTGCCGGTAACGCCGGGGTGAAGCTCGGGTTCGACGGTGGACCAGTCGGTGATGCCAAACGGGACAGCGGTGAGTTCCATGGTGTGCTCGGTCGTCAGTTAACGTGGCCTGAGGCTATCCACCCGACAACGTGCGCGATAGACACAGATCCCGTGGTTTTGTGGGATACAGGCGAGCGTGCTTGTTATCCTGCCCACCCTGCTCCCAAGGACGCGTGCTGATGCAGATCGACCCCGCCTACATCCTGTTTGAGACCGAGCACTGGCTGCTCAACCATCACCTGGCTTCGAAGCTGCCGGGTTACCTGATGCTGGGCGCCAAGGCGCCGATTGATTCCCTCGCCGATATGCCGGAGGCAGCGTTAGCCGAATTGGGTGGACTGCTGGCAAAAACCCAGCGCGCCATGGAAGCGCAACTCAAGCCCAAGTGGTTGTATATCAGCCGCTATGGGCATATGCCGGGGTTCCCGCTGCACTTTCATTTCATCCCGGTGTATGACTGGGTGGAGGAAGCATTCTGGCGGGATGAGCGTTATCGGCGGTTGCAGGATTTGGGTTCGCAGGACCTGGCAAAAACGCTCACCGATGGCGCGGAACTGACGCTGTTTGTGTGGCGGGAGTTGGGTGAAAGCCTGATGCCGCCGGTGATCAAAGGGCTGTCGGTTGAGCAGGTGATCGGGAGCTTGCGCGCGCATTTGCGTCACTGATGGAGATCCCCGGCGGGAGCTGACTTATCGGCACGGGTGGCGGTGTAGCATCAGGAATCGAAGTGCTTTGTCATGTGTGCATGCGCCGTTACAAGTCTGTCTGGCAGCTTTCCGATGCCTGGATACAGTTCAGAAAAGACTTCTGGATATGGCCCCCATGAAACGCAAAGTTCGAATCTTGATCCTGTGCAAAACCTACCCTTCCCCGAGCGCAAAATATGCCGAAACATCCTGCGTTGCGGGGATGGATGAGGACGGCAATCTCATACGGTTGTATCCCGTACCGTTTCGCTTGGTGACCAGTGATCAGCAGTTTGCCAAGTGGCAATGGATCGAAGCCTCTATAGAACGCAGCCCGGCGGACCGCAGACCAGAAAGCCATAAGATCGGCGTGGACAGTATTTGTGTGGGCAGGACCCTGCCCGCAGGCGATTGGTACGAAAGACGAGTATTGCTGGACAGACTGATGGTTTATGAAAATTTTGACGCACTGGAAAAGGCCAGGATTGAGCATAACGTCCCGCTAGGCCTGATCAGGCCGGCACGCATCGCAGCATTACGCATCCAGAAATCAGCCTCTACAGAATGGACCCCAGAGGAAATTGACAAGCTGCAATCGATGCAACGCCAACCCAGCCTGTTTGAAGAGCAGGAACACGCCAGCATCAAGCGCCTGGAGAAAGTGCCCTTCGACTTTCATTACGTTTATGAGTGTTTGGTCGACGGTGAACTGAAAACCCATATCCACAAAATTGTCGACTGGGAAGCCAGTCAACTCTTCAGAAACGTGTATCGCAAACACGGCGCAAAAGGTTGGGAGGCCCCCTTTCGGCACAAGCTGGAAACCGATCTACCCGACAAAGACCTCATGCTGTTGATGGGCACGATCCATCGTTTTCCCAAACAGTGGCTGATCGTAAGCTTGATCTATCCGCCTAAGCGACAGAACGAAGACGATCAACAAATAGCGTTGTTTTGACCGACAGATGCTGAGCTTCCAGCGACGGCTCCACTTCCTGCGCGGCTTCGGCAATCAAACTGCGATGGCAAAAACTTGCGTCCGCCTCATAGCAGACCATGCAGACCCGCTGTTCAGCCGCACTGCAAAGCAGCTCGCTCAACACCGTGCCTTGGGTGCGGATATAAGCCCTGAACTCACGCGCATAGGTGGCCCAATTACCGTCTTCCTTGAATTGCCTGCGTATGGGCTTCGGGCAGCCGAGCGGCCGGATGTGCTCATAGGCGATCCCCTCCGCAGCCAGGCATTGGGCAAAGGCATTTTTGGAGAAGCCTTTTTTTCGCGACAGCGGGTATTCACGCACATCCAGCACCTTGTCGATCCCAGCCTGCTTGAGTCGCGCGATGAATGCGTCGATAGACAGTCCTTCGTAGCCTGCAGTGTAGAGGTTCATGCGGAGTCTCCTGGGGCCTCCCGGCGCGATCAAAAGGTAAAAAAGCGCCGGGACTATAACATCGCCGGTTATTGACCAGACTTTGAGGGTGACGGGCGGAGCAGATTATTGCGTAACAAGCAAATAGCGCTTTTTGGCCAGTACACCGTTTCAACCAATCTGCTTTTTCATCGGAATGCACGCCAACTGCAACCCCGACGGCGAGTGGTAAATCGCCTGCTCATCCCCCACGTAGCCACACGCGCGATAAAAACTCGCGGCATTCAACGTCGCGTCCAGCACCACCTCTTCAATCGCCAGTTCCCGTGCGACCTGCTCAAGGTGATCCAGCATCGCCTTGCCATGCCCGCGTCCGGTGAATGCGGGCAACACGAACAGCGCGCCGACTTCGTGGTTGGCCGGGTCAAACATGCCGGTGGCGATCGGCTCACCGTTCAGCCAGCCCAGGTAGAACGGTTTTTCCATCAGCGCGCTGTAGCCGTCCTCGGCCTTGCCACGGGTCCAGAGCGCCATGTGTTCGGCGGCGTAGGCGCCGATGCATTGGCTGCGGATGGCTGCGCGGCGGATGTCAAAAGCGGCGTTGGCGTCGGTGGGGGTGGGGGTGGCGCGTTTTATTTCCAGCATGGGGTCCTTCCTTCATGGGTTTTCATTGCCCGCCGGGGTGAATGAATAACGGAGGTGAGGGCGTTTGCTCCCGCTTTGGCAGTTTAATCTTATCAATCCCTTAGGCCGATGCAGTCGTTCTGCCAGTCGGTTGCACCTCGGCTGACGGCACTTTATAGTTCGCCCCGTCGCCGGCTTTGGCCAGCGACAGGGTTTCGCAGCCCTCACAATTATTACCAGTACCGTCAAACCCGACGCAGCCGATTCACGGCTGCCTCTCGTTTTATGGCGGTTGTGCGTGGGAGACCTTCGGGTCTGCCGGGTTCTGGTAATAATCCCCGGTCTGCGAACCCGCGCACAGCTGCCACCCCCTTTGTTTCGCAGCAAAACGGTGGCAATTATTCTTTCTTGAGGATTATTACCATGACAACTCAACACCCGCCCCGCCGCTTCACCCCCATGTCCCAAACCGCAACCGACTACCCCGTGCTGCTGATCGACAGCGACGCCCCACTCAGCGAGCTGCATGCCTGCGCCAGTGAGCGTCTCAACGCCGCCCTCGCCTATCTGCACCTGATGGCCTGTTCCAACGTGTCCGACTATGCCGAGCACGACATCAACACCGTCGCCAATACCGCCCGGATCATGGTCCAGGATGTGGCGGATGTGTTTACGGTGATCGAGCGGCGAGGGTTTGATTCGCCTGCGGTGAGTTGATGTGACTTGAGCGGTGAGGAAGCCCGCTTTGGCGGGTTCCACACTGCCTCTTGACCTCGATGGCCCTGACCAACATGCATCGGAAACAGCACCCACCACCAAGCCTGGCGCGGACAAAACTGTGGGAGGGGGCTTGCCCCCGATAGCGGTGGGTCAGTTATAAATGGGTTGACTGACACGCCGCCATCGGGGGCAAGCCCCCTCCCACAATTTCGATCTGTGTTCTGCGCAGAGTCCCAGCGAGGCCGTTATGATGTGGCCTTTCGCTCAACGCCCCAGGAAACGCCCATGCCCGCCCTCACCTTACGCAACGCCCTCCCCGCCGACGCTGCCCGTTGCTACGCGATTGAAATCACCGCCTACGAGGGCGACGAAGCCGCGACCCTGGAAAAGATCGCCACCCGCATTGCGCTATACCCGCAAGGCTTTTTGATCCTGGAGGCCGAGGGCGAGGTGGTGGGTTTTATCAACGGCGGCTGCGCCCATGAAGTGGTGATGTCGGACGAGGCGTTCAAGGAACTGGTGGGGCATTCGGCCGAGGCGCCGAATGTGGTGATCATGTCGGTGGTGGTCGACCCGGCGCATCAGGGCAAGGGGTATTCCAAGGTGTTGATGACCGAGTTCGTGCAGCGCATGCGCGCGATGGACAAGCGCACGATTCACCTGATGTGCAAGGAACAGCATGTGCCGTTGTACACCCGCATGGGCTACACCTATGTGCGCCCTTCACCCTCGGATCATGGCGGCATGGCGTGGCATGAGATGGTGATGACGCTTTAACCACCGGAGGGTTTCGCGATGACCGCAGCGCTTATAGAAATCAGCGACCAACCCAACCCCGACGCCGAGCGCATTCTCGGCAACGGCCTCGCGGCGTTCAACGAAGGTATTGCCGGCTACAACGACCGCCTGCCACTGACGGTATTGATCAAAGACCCCGACACCCGGCAGATCGTCGGCGGCATTACCGGCAAAACCACCTTGGGTATGGCCTTTCTCGACCTGTTCCATCTGCCCGAAACCCTGCGCGGCACGGGCCTCGGCAGCCGGTTGCTGAACGCCTTTGAGCACGAAGCCCGGCGGCGCGGCTGCGCGAACGCGGTGCTCTACACCCTCAGTTTTCAGGCCCCGGGGTTTTATGAAAAGCATGGTTGGGTGCGGTTCGGGGAGGTCCCTTGTGAACCGGCAGGCAGCAGTCGCGTGTTTCTGTCCAAGCGGCTGTAACGTTCCGGGCTTTGCCAGACAGCCGTTTGCAGCCTGGCGTCACGCAGAACAAGCTCCGATTACCAACTCCCCGACGCCCCGCCACCGCCACTGGAACCACCGCCCCCCGAGGAACTGCTGCTGGAGCTGGAGCCACTGGAACCCGAACCGGAGCCACCGCCCGAACCGGACCCCGAGCCGGAACTGGCAATGCTCTGCACAAACACGATAAACGCCACAAAGGAGGCCACTGGAATCGCCACGATCCAGCCCTGATACCCGTGCCCCAACAGTGTCCCCGCAGCGACGTAGATGGCCATGACTGCCAGCGCACGCAGGAGGAAAAAGCGCGGGCTCTTTTTCCAGGATGCCCTGATGACGAAGAACAACCCGAGGCACAAGCCCAGCACCAACGCCGCGCCAAACGGCCACACCAGCCAATGGATATAACTGACCTCCACGAACCGGTTGGCGATCACCACCCCGACGATATAGGCCAACAGCCCTATCACGCAGTAGAACGCCGTGCGCGCCAGCCACAAGGCGCCGAAGGTGGCGCCACCGATCAGAAGGGTCAAGGGCAGTACCAGCAGGTACATCGGCCATTCCCGGCCGCCGGCGAATGCCACCAGCGCCACGGTAACGGCTGCCGTGGCGATCAGCGCCCCCCGCCAGCCCAGCTTGCGCGCCGCGACCAGCACGCCGCCGACGGCACCGCACACAAACGCCAGCAACACCGCAAGCGCCTCAAGACTGCCGCCGTGCCCGGCCACTTGCGGCAAGTCACCGCCATCCACCAGGACAACCAGGTCGTTCACGCCCTGCTCGACACCGCCGGCATAGTCGCCCTGGCGAAACGCCGGGGTGATGTGCTCTTCGATAATCCGATGGGCCAGCAGGTCGGTCACCGTGCCCTCCAGGCCATAGCCCACCTCGATGCGCACTTTGCGGTCGTCCTTGGCCACCACCAGCAGGATGCCGTCGTTGATGTCCTTGCGTCCCAGTTTCCAGGCGCGGAACAGTTGGTTGGCGTAGTCCTCGATGCTCGCGCCACCGGTGGTGGGCACCAGCAACACGCCAACCTGCGCGCCTTTGCGCTGTTCGAGGGCGGCGAGTTGGTCTTTCAGGCGGGTGGTGGTGTCGGCGTCGAGGGTATTGGTGAGGTCGATCACCCGCTGGTCGAGGGCCACGCCGATGGGCGACGTGTCGGCCTGGGCGGTGATAAACAGGCCGGTGGACATCAATACCAGCAGACTCAAGACGGATTGCCGCAACCACCGCATCATGTTTGTTACCTGAAGTTTCTTCCTGAAGGCGCCGACTTTACCCTATCAGCGCTATAAGGCGTGACCCAAAGCCATCGACTATCTAAACTGCAGCACACCTAGCAATACGCCATAATTTCGAGATCCCCATGGGCCTACTCCAGCGCAACAACGTCAACGTGATGGGTGACGGGCACTCAACCCTGGTGTTTTCCCATGGTTTTGGCTGCAACCAGGCCATGTGGAACTACCTCGCGCCGCAGTTCAAAGAGCGTTTTCGCGTGGTGCTGTATGACCTGACGGGCGCCGGTCTCTCCGACCTCAACGCCTTTGACAAGGCCAAGTACAGCACGCTGGACGGCTATGCCCGCGACTTGAACGAGATCATCGATGCCTTTGCCGAGGGCCCGGTGATCCTGGTGGGGCACTCGGTCAGTGCGATGATCGGCACCCTCGCCGACCGCCTGGCCCCCGGCCGTGTCGCCGCCCACGTGATGATCGGCCCCTCGCCTCGCTATATCGATGCCGACGGCTACGTGGGCGGTTTCAAGCGCGCCGACATCGACGACCTGCTCGACACCCTCGACAGCAACTACCTCGGCTGGTCCAGCGCCATGGCCCCGGTGATCATGGGCGCCCCCGGCCAACCGGCGCTGAGCGACGAGTTGACCGAGAGTTTCTGCCGCACCGAGCCGGACATCGCCAAGCAGTTCGCGCGAGTGACCTTTATGTCGGACAACCGCCAGGACGTGATCGGCCTGCCCACCCCGGTGCTGATCCTGCAATCGAGTGACGACCTGATCGCCCCGGTGGCCGTGGGTGAATACCTGCACAGCGTGCTGCCCAACAGCACCTATTGCCTGGTGGACAACGTCGGCCATTGCCCGCACATGAGCGCGCCGCAGGCCTGCGCGGCGGCCATGGATGCCTTCCTGGTGCCGTGGATGGCAGCGCGTGCCGGCTGATCTGTTCGACAGCGCCGCCTGCGCCCTGGCCGTCACCACGGAAGATGGCACGATCCAGCAGGCCAACGCGCGCTTCAGCGACTGGCTGGGGTTCAGCCTCGCCGATCTGCAAGGCCGGCGCTTCCAGGACCTGCTGAGCATGGGCGGGAAGATCTTCCACCAGACCCACCTGGCGCCGATGCTGCGCATGCACGGCAGCGTCACCGAGGTAAAGCTGGACCTGCTGCACCGCGATGGGCACAAGCTGACCGTGCTGCTCAACGGCAACAAACGTGAACAGGCCGGCGTCGTGGTGTACGACCTGGCGCTGTTCGGCACCACCGACCGCGACAAGTACGAGCGCGAGTTGCTCAACGCACGCAACCTGGCCGAAGCGCTGTTGCAGGAAAAAACCGCCACCGAAGTCGCGCTGCAACAAGCCCAGGCCGAACTGAACGAGGCCTACGCCATCGCCCAGCGTCGCGCCCTGTTTGCCGAGCAGATGGTGGCGATTGTCAGCCATGATCTGAAAAACCCGCTCACGGCGATTCGCATGGCCTCGGACTTTCTCAGCCGTGGCGAACGTACGCCCAAGGAGCGCCAACTGCTGGGGCATATCGGCCAGTCCTCCGAGCGCGCGCAACGCATGATCGCCGACCTGCTGGACTTTACCCAGGCACGGGTCGGCCAGGGCATCACCATCAAGGCGGCGCCGCTGGACCTGCATGAGGTGATCCATCGCGCGGTGGACGAACTGCGTGTGGCGTTCCCCAAGGCAACGCTGGTGCATCAAGCACAAGGCAGTGGCGACGCCTGCCTGGATGCCGATCGCGTGCAGCAGATCATCGGCAACCTGGTGGCCAACAGCGTGGCCTATGGTGACCCGCAACGGCCGATCACCATCACCTCGCGCCTGGCTGACAGCGCTTGCGAAGTGGCGGTGCACAACCACGGCACGGCGATTCCGGCAGGTTTGCTGGCCGGGCTGTTCGAGCCCATGACCCGTGGCACCGACCAAGGAAGCGACGTGCGCAGCGTGGGCCTGGGCCTGTATATCGTGCGGGAGTTGGCCAAGGTGCATGGCGGCGATGTGGCGGTGAGTTCCTGTGCCACTGCCGGCACCACCTTTACGGTGACGTTTCAGAGCAGGTAGGCACTGCCCTGCATGATCGGCTCCACGCTGCCCGTCAACACCACACCGCCCTGCCCGTCCCAGCGCACAGTGACCGTACCGCCGTCGCACTCCACCTGCACCGTGGCATCCAGCAAGCCACGGCGGATGCCATTGACCACCGCGCCGCAACAACACGAACCGGAACCCAGCGGCACGCCGCCGCCACGCTCCCAGATGCGCAGGCGGATATGCCCACGGTCGAGCACCTGCACGAAATGCACATTGGTCCTGGCCGGGAACAGCGGGTGAATTTCCAGCGCCGGGCCCACGGCGGCCGGGTCGATGGCGTCGATGTCGGCCACAAAAAACGTGCAATGGGGGTTGCCCATGCTGCACGCCGCCGGGTTGCCCGCCAGCGGTAACGTACACGTATCCATGGCCTCGGCCAGCGGCACGGCCGACCAGTCCAGCGACGGCGCGCCCATGTCCACCGACACCCGCCGCCCCGCCTCGCGCACACAGGTCAGCAGGCCACGGTCAGTGCGCAGCACAACCGAATCGCTGCGGGTTTCATGCATCAAGCGGTCGGCCACTCCACGCGTGGCGCTGCCACAGGTTTGCAGCGGCGTGCCGTTGGGGTTCCAGAACTTGAGGCGCGCGGCGGCGTCTTCGCAGTCGAGCACCACGGCCAGTTGATTGAAGCCAATGCCGGTGTGGCGATTGCCCAGGCGGCGGGCGACCTCGGGGGTGACAGGGTCGTCCAGGCCACGGCGGTCGATGATGATGAAGTCGTCGCCATGAGCGTGCATCTTTGTGAACGGCAAGGTCATGGACTGTCCTGGGGTCGACCGGTGGGGGAACTGGAGGATACCCTGAACCGACCCAACCTTATCGAGAGTCAAGCATGCTTATCGTCTTCAGCGGCCTGCCCGGCACCGGCAAAACCACGATTGCCCGCGAGTTGGCGCGCCAGACCGGTGCGGTTTACCTGCGCATCGATGTGATCGAGCAGGCGATTCGCGACGCGGGCGTATTGACGGGTGATGTCGGTGCCAGCGGTTACGGCGTGGCGAATGCGCTGGCGCTGAGTAACTTGCAGTTGGGCCATAGGGTCGTCGCCGATTGCGTGAACCCGGTGCAGGAAAGTCGGGCAGCCTGGACAGCAATGGCCGCGAAGGCAGAGGTGGCGCTGATCAATATTCAGGTGGTGTGCACAGACTCGCAGGAACACCAGCGCCGGGTGGAAAGCCGTACGGGCGACATTCCCGGGTTGACGCCGCCGACTTGGCAGTCGGTGTCGGCGCACGAGTACGAGCGCTGGGACCCACCCGTGTTGACCCTGGACACGGCCTCCGTGACAGCCACCGAGGCCGTCGCGTTAATCGTCGCCCACACGGCAATGCCCTAGAGGACACTCCCCATCGCCTTCATCAACACCAGGTCGCGCCCATAAATATCCGGCGCATACACCAGGTCACCCTGGCCATCGACCTGCACCGTCCAGTAACCCAACAGCACCGGCACCGGGGTGGCCAGCCGGAATTCATGGGTCACGCCGGTGGCCAGCAGTTCATCGGTGCGCGCGCGTTCGGCCGGGCTGACCAGCAGGTCGCGCAGCAGCAACGGTTGTTCAACCCTGACGCAACCGGAGCTGAACGCCCGTGGGCCTTTGGTGAACAGCGGTTGGCTCGGGGTGTCGTGCAGGTACACCGAGTACGGGTTGGGGAAGCGCATCACGATCTTGCCCAGCGGGTTGCGCGGGCCGGCTTCCTGGCGCAGCAGGATATTGCCGGGGCGCGCCCAGTCGATATTTTCCGGCGCCAGCGGGTTGCCTTCGGCGTCGAGCACTTGCAGGTTTTGCTGGCGCAGGTATTCGGGGTTGAGCCGGATGGCCGGGAGTTTGTCCTCACGCATGATGGTGGGCGGGATGGTCCAGGTGGGGTTGAGGGTCAGCCGGGTGATGCGAGACTTGAGCAGCGGCGTCTGGCGTTCGGCGCGACCCACTTGCAGGCGGGTTTGCCACACGGGGATGCCGCTCTGGTACACGCTCAGTTGCGCGGCGGCGACGTTGACCAGCACGCCTTCGGGCTCCAGGTCCTGGGCCAGCCAGCGGAAACGCTCGAGGTTGATGCGCAGTTGTTCACGGCGCATGGCCGGGCTGATATTGAGTTCGGCCAGTGTGCCGGCGCCGATCACACCGTCCGATTGCAAGGAGTGGCTGAGCTGGAAGGCTTTCACCGCCGTGACCAGTTCCGGACCGTATTGTTTGCCCGCGCCCTTGGGTTCGACGGGCAGGTAGCCACCGCTGTGGAGCCGACGGGCCAGTTCCGGGACGCGCGGGTCTTCCATGCCGGGACGCAATAACGGGCCGCTGCCGACAGGGTCCCAATGGGGCAAGGGTTGCAGACGCACCATGGAATAGGCGTTGCGCAGGCTGCGGTAAAGATCGGCGCTGGGGCGTGCCTGGTCGAAGGCTTGCACCATGTCCTGCAGGCCGACGGCAGCGAGGGCCAGCACTTCGGTGTTGGGGTCACGGGTGGGCGGCTGCGAATGCCACAGCGGTTCGAAGCGCGATTGCTGCAGGCGTCCGTAGTGCAGATCCTGCAGGGCTTGCAGGTAGTGCTGGCTGCTGCCGATGTCGCTGCACAACACGTTGGCCGTGGCATCCGCCGCAGGCAGACTATAGTGGGTGGGGTCCAGGCCGTCGTCGGCGAGCATCAGCAACTGAGTCTGGAGCGCTTGGCGGCGCGTCTCATCCGCCCACAACGGTGCATCGCCTTGTTGCTGATAGAACGCTTGCAGGCGCGCAAGGGCCGGCGCATCGATCTGCGATGCCAGGCCGGGACAGACACTGGGCAACTGCGCCAGGGCTTGTTGCACCGGAGCCAGGTCAAGCGGCGCGGGGGTCGTAACGGGCAACGGCTGCACCGGCAGCGCATCGGCTGTCGCGACCAATGGTGCAACGAGCAAGCAAATGCTCAAGTAACATGCGTGTTTTTTGAACAATGACTTTGCTCCAATCCACAGCGGGGGAGATGTACTGTAGATGCTGACTTTTATGTGTCGCCTCGGTTTGGCCACCGTGGGCCTGGCTTTACTGAGCAATTCTGCGCTCGCCGCCAATGGCAACCCTCCTTCCTTGTATAGCAGCCTGGCGCGGTCGGCTCCAGAACTCAATCCCGCTGTACTGAAAAGCGCCCTGAACGCCGTGCAATGCGCGGTCAATAATGGCGAAGAACGCTCCGAGCGCCTGGCCGTGATTGACTACTCCCAGCCTTCGACCGCCCGTCGGCTGTGGATCTTCGACCTCCGCAAGAAAACCCTGGTGCTGCGCGACCTGGTGGCCCACGGTGCCAAATCCGGGGAAAACTTCGCCACCCAGTTCTCCAACCTCGAAGGCAGCCACCAATCCAGCCTGGGCCTGTTCCGCACCCAGGAAAGCTACTTGGGCACCCATGGCTATTCGCTGCGCATGGACGGCCTGGAACCGGGATTCAACGACCAGGCCCGCGACCGCGCCATCGTGATTCACGCCGCCGACTACGTCAGCCCCTTGTGGAGCAAGCGCGAAGGCCGCATCGGCCGCAGCCAGGGTTGCCCGGCCGTGCGTCCACAGGTGGCGCGCCAGGTGGTGGACAAGCTCAAGGACGGGCAGTTCATGTTTTCGTGGTACCCCGACCAACGCTGGTTGAAGTCCTCGACGTACCTCAATTGCAAACCCCAACAGGTGGCGAGTAGTCGTACAATCCGTGGCGGTTAGCCTGTCCCCACAGATAAAAGAGAGCTTCGCATGCTTCTACATCAATCGACCTGGATCGAGATCGGGCAGTTCCTGGAACGCAGCCGCACGGTGGTGATCCCCATCGGCTCCAACGAACAACACGGCCCCACCGGCCTGCTGGGCACCGACTGGATGTGCCCGGAAATCATCGCCCATGAGGCGCAAAAGCACGCCGACATCCTCATCGGCCCGACCTTCAATATCGGCATGGCCCAGCACCACCTGGGCTTCCCCGGCACCATTTCCCTGCGCCCTTCCACCTTTATCGCTGCGATTGGCGACTGGGTGCGCTCGCTGGCCGGGCATGGTTTCGACAAGATCCTGTTTCTGAACGGTCACGGTGGCAATATCGCCACGATTGAAGCGGCGTTTTCCGAGCTGTACGCCGAGGCGAGCTTCGGCCGTCGCCCTGCCGGGTTTGCGTTGAAGCTGGTGAACTGGTGGGACCTGGAAGGCGTCACTGACCTGGCGCACCGCCAATTCCCGGTGGGCCATGGCAGCCATGCGACGCCTTCGGAGATCGCAGTGACGCAGTGGGCGTACCCGGACGCGATCAAGTCGGCCGACTACTCCCCGCAAATCGCCAACACCGGGCCGATCCGTGAAGCCCTGGACTTCCGCGCACGCTTCCCAGACGGGCGCATGGGCTCGGACCCGGCGCTGGCGACGGTGGAGAAAGGTGGGGAGTTGGTGGCGCTGGCGGCTCAAGGGCTGGTCAAAACCGTCAACAACTTCAGCAACGAAGCCAGACCTTAGGCCTTATGCAGATCCAAATGTGGGAGGGGGCTTGCTCCCTCCCACATTGGTTATCTGCAGTCCTGCGCAACCTGTTCAAGCCGCGACGGCGTGATGGTCGACGCCAGCGGTTTGCGCTCATACAAAAACACTTTGCCGCCGTCCCCTGCCTTATAAACTTCCAGCACGTCATCGGCAGCAATTTTGCTGGTCAACACCACCCTGGCGTGGCGCGAGTTCTGCGTCACGGTCGAGGTGATCCCGTGTTTTTCCAGCTTGGGGAGCACGCATTGCACATAGGCTTCGGGGCTCTTGCTGGTTTGCAGGATCAGGGTCGGCTTGTTAGGAGCAGAAACACAACCGGCCAGCAACGAGGCAGCGACCGGTACGAAAAAAGAGCGCATGAAAAAATCCTGAGTCTAAAAATAAAGGTTCACATCAACCCGCGCGAACCAGCGCCTTGAGCGAGGCATCGAACTGCTTCAACGCATCGAGCTGCACATCCCGCTGCTGCTCGATCCGCGCGGCAATTTCCGGTGCGGCCTTGTCGTGCACCCACACCGAGGGCACCTGCCTGTGCACCGAGCCTTCGGCCTTGGCGATGTATTGCAGGTCCGCGTCATAGAACCGCGCGATAAAGCGCGCCTCGACCTGATCGTTGCGCGGGGTCAGCAGTTGGTTATGGGTATCGAGCATCACCACCACGTCGGGGCGAGCCTGCACCAGGGCATCCAGGTTGTCGTAGACCGTCACCGACAAAAAGGTTCCGTGCAGCGAGCTCATCAACCAATCAATCGCCAGTTCCGGGTCGGAACTGTTGACGAACGCCTCGCGGATACGCCCGTCAAGGGCATCCCTGGCGCCATTCAAGGCCATGTCGTGGTAGCGTTCAAGGTAGCTGAGGTTGTCGCGGGTGTTATCGCTTAACAACACGCCCACCGATTGCGCACGCTGAAGGGAGTCTACGCTACCGACGATAGGTAGCAAATGGCCTGTATGCAGTTCACCGGCGATGGCCGCATTATTCACCAGCACGGTGCCGAGCATCAGAATCATTAAACCAAGCTGAATAATCGTCCTCATCACGCATTTCCTTGAACAGCGTTTCGATGAAGCAATTTTGCGCTTTCCCTGCAAAAACAGAACTTGCAATGCGTGATGGTGACTATTATCTGAAGCGATAGTGTCGCGATAAAATTTATAAGGAGCCGCCATGAAGCCCCACCAGAAAACCTTCGACCGTATTCGCGAAGCTGTCTTGCCGGAGTTTCGCGAGCGAGTCGCCGATTACCTGGCCGACTATGAATACGTGCTGCAGAATCCGGGCGCCGACCCAGACCAGGCCTATGCCAGTGCCCAACAATTGCGCGGCTACCTGCGCGGCTTGAACACCACGCGAGTGCTGGGCATGGCCGATTGGGAAGACCTGGACCGGCGCGTCATGCAAATGACTGCAAACGCTACAGCGCAGGACGTCGCAGGTTGACCCATTCCTGCACAGACGGCCGGCACCACTGGCGTTCTGCATAGGCCACTAGCTCGGTGGGTACGCTGTCACCGTTGAGGATCAGGCGATTGAGCATCACCGCCAGGTCCACATCAGCAATGCACCACTCACCGAACAGGTACGAAGGGTTGCCCGCCAACAGCGCCTGTGCCGCACTGATCAAGCGCCGGGCTGCCCCTTGGGCGTCGGCTGACAACGGCGGCATTTTCTGCCCATAAAACACCACCAGGGTCGAACGCTCCTGGCGAATCGGCAGCAAGTCACTGCGCAGCCACGCCTGTACCTGTCGCGCCCTCGCCCGCTGTTTTGGATCGGCCGGGTACACGGCTGTCTCGGGGTAGGCCTGATCCAGGTATTCGGTAATCGCGGAGGATTCCGACAAGGCAAAATCGCCTTCCACCAGGGTCGGCACCCGCTGGGTCACGGACAACCGGGCAAAATCGGCCGTCTGGTTTTGCGCGGCATCCAGGTCCAGGGTGACCAGGTCGAAGGCCAGGCCTTTTTCCCGCAGGGTAACGAACACCGACATCGCGTACGGGCTGGTGTAGAGCGAATCAACGTAGAGGCGTAACGGGGGCTGGTTCATGGCGGGGCTCCTTGGGTGAAGCCCTACGCTACGAGATGTGCGGCGGGAAAGACAATGCGCTGTTTTTATGGGGGCATTCCTGGACGGAATAGCGGGTTAACCGGCAAACCCGCCCTTGTCCAGAAAGGCGCGTTCTTCATCCGTGGTGACCCTGGCTAGCACCGCATTACGATGGGGGAAACGCCCGAAGCGCTCGATGATCTGCGCGTGTTCCTTGGCCCAGCGGTAAGTGTTGGCGTCCAGCTGCTGGTTGAGGATCAGGGAGCGTTGCTGGTCCCTTGGGTCTTCCGAGTGTTCGAACGGCAAATAACAGAACGCGCGCAATGCCGGCTCAACCTGCTGGTCGAGCCCGGCGTCCACCATGCGCTGGGCATACAGGCGTGCCAGCGGGTCGGTGGCGAACATGTGCGCCGTGCCGCGAAAGGCATTGCGTGGGTATTGGTCGAGCAGGACCAGCAAGGCCAAGGCGCCTTCGGCTGAATCCAGCCAGCTTTCCAGCTCGCGCCGGGCGGCTTGCAGGTGGGTGGCGTGGAAGGTCTCGCGGAAGGTGGCGTCGAAGGCATCGTCCTTGGCGAACCAGCGTTTGGGGCCGGCACTTTTCCAGAAGTCGATAACGGTCTGTGGCGTGTTCATTTTATTCTCCTGTAGGCGCGAGCACGCTCGCGCCTACAGTGGACCGTGTTTACCGCTTAGAAGTCCACCGTCGCCGACAGCTTCACCGTACGCGGCTCGCCCTGGGTCAGGTAGTTATTGGCCGTCGACGCCGACGCCCAGTACGCTTTGTTCGCCACGTTTTCGACATTGGCGCGCAAAGTGATGTACTTGTCATCAGCCTTGAAGCCGTAGCGGGCGCCGAGATCGACGCGGGTCCAGGCAGGGATGTTCAGGGTGTTGGTGGCGTTGACGTATTCCCCCCCGGTACGCAGCATCCGCGCGTTGACGGCGGCGCCCTGGAGGCCCGGGATGTCCCAGTCGGCCCCCAGGTTATACTGGAAACGCGGCACGCCGGCGGCACGGTTGCCGTCGCTAAGACCGTTGGAGGTGTTCTGCAATTCGGTGTGCATCCACGTGGCGCCGGCCAACAGACGCAGGCCGTCGAGGGGTTCGCCGAACACGTTGAGTTCGACGCCTTTGTTGATTTGCTCGCCGTCGACATTGAACGTCCGCGTACCGTTGGGAAACTGCGGCGTCACACTACCGGGGTTATTGTTGGTCGCGCTGTTGGGCTGTTCGATGCGGTATACGCCGAGGGTCGCACCGTAGTTTTCCCAATCGAGCTTGACCCCGGCTTCTGTCTGTTTACTGCGACTGGGTGGAAATACGTCGCCGCTGTTGGTGATGTCGACAGCCGTCGGCACCGTGGGTCCCTGGGCCAGCCCCTCAATCCGATTGGCATAGAACGACACGTGCTCCCAAGGCTTGACCACAAGCCCATACACCGGCGTGGTAATGGACTCGCCATAGTTTGCGGTGCGCGCACCGCTCGTGGTGTTCCAGCCATCCACTTCGATGGTCTGGCGACGTACGCCAACGGTCAACAACACGCGATCATCAATGAAACCCAGCGTGTCCGAAACGGCGGCACTCTTGATGCGATTCTTACCGACGATGCGCGGGTCGTGGATATCGCTGCCAAAGTAAGTCACGGTCGGGCGTGGTACCTGGGTCGGGTTGTACAGGTTGCCCGGCCGACGGGTGCCCTGCTGGATCGCCTCAAATGCTGAACGCTGCTCACCCCAAATACCGGACAAACCGAAGTTGACCTGATGGGTCACCGGCCCCGTGTTGAAATGCCCGTTCAGGCCGGCCATGGCGCTCTTGTTGTCTTCATCATGGGGCGAGTACAAAAAGCCTACGCGACCGCTGCCATCGTTGCCCACATACAACGACGAATACTGACCATTCTCGCGTGTGTGCTTGGCACCGCCACCGACATAGACCGTCCAGGTTTCATTCAGGTCGTACTCGGCATTGAACATGCCGTAGGTGTCCTCCAGCTCCGACCAACTCCAGTCCTGCGCATAGTTATTCTTGGCCGACGGCGCCTTGGGTACCTGGGTGCCGTTGGGGTAGACCACGGAACGGCCGTTGTTGATGCGCTCTTTCTGATAGCCGAAGTCAGTGGACAGGCGCAGGCGATCGCCACGGTAATCCAGGGCCACGGCCACCAGTTGCGAGCTTTTGAATTCATCATCGATGGCTGTGTCGCCGCCATGCCTGGCCAGGTTGACCCGCGCGCCGAAGCGGTTGTCCTCGCCAAAGCGTTGGCCCAGATCAAGGTGACCACCGGACTGCCCGTCGGTGGTGGTGTCGAGGGTGACGCTGCGGGTGGCGATGTCTTCGGCACGCTTGGGCACCAGGTTGACGCTGCCGCCAATGCCGCTGCCAGCGGGCGATACACCATTGACGAAGGCATTGGGGCCTTTGAACAACTCGACGCGCTCCAGCGCCTCGGTGGTGATGATTTGCCGGGGCAGCACGCCGTACAGGCCGTTGAAGGCAATGTCATCGGTGTTTAAGGGCAGGCCACGGATGGTGAACACCTGGGAGAAGTTGCCGAAGCCGGATGACTGGCGCACCGAGGCGTCGTTGAGCAGCACATCCCCGACGGTGCGTGCCTGCTGGTCGGCGATGGTCTTGGCGGTGTAGCTGACCACGCTGAACGGCACATCACTGATCGAGCGATTGCCCAACACGCCGAGCCGTGCCGAACGCGCCACCTGCCCGCCGCCGTAAGTATCCGCCTGCGCCCCGCCTTCACCGCTGATGGTGGTGGCGCCCAGCTCCAGCGCGTCGCCAGTGGCCTGTGGCACGACGGTGTAGCCATTGCTGCCGGCGCTTTGCAGCGTATAGCCGCTCCCTTGCAGCAACTGCATAAAGCCCGATTGTGCGGTGTAGCTGCCCTGCAAACCTGTGCTCCGCTGATCATTGAGCAACGTGGCGTCAAACGACAACGGCACGCCCGACAGCGCCGCAAACTGCGCCAATACATTACCCAATGGCCCAGGCGCGATCTGGTAGCTGCGCGCCGCGCTGGTCGCCGCCTCGTCAGCCATGGCGCTGTGCAGCGGCGCAATGGCCGCCAGCGCGACAGCCAGGGTCAATGCCTTCAAAGGGCGGATGGGGTGTGGTGTGAAGGTCATGGGCATTCCTGTCGGCACGGTGCAAAGTTGAGGGTTCTCCCCTACACCGGGCGACAACGAAAAAGGTATCAGCGAACGGGTAAAAATTTCAGCGTGGCTCAATCGTTACCCAGTAGCCGGTCAAGCTGCTGATGGTTACCGGCAGGGTTTCCTGCAAAAGACGCAGGCTGGCATCGGTGTCACGCAACGGGAACGCGCCGGACACGCTCAGCCCGGCCACACTGGCGTCGCAGCGCAACACGCCATGCCGGTAGCGGCCCAACTCCTCAAGCAAATCCGCCAGGCGCATCTGCTGCGCCAGCAACATGCCGTTCTCCCAGCTCAGCGCGCCAACATCCAGCGGCGCCAGCGCCGCCACGCTGTCGCTGCCGAACGCGCTCTGCTCGCCGGCCTTGAGAATCAGCCCACGGCTGGCATGCTGCGGCAGCATTTCCACCGCCCCGTCGACCACCGCCACGCGGCTGCTCTGCTCACCGACCCGCACACTGAAATGCGTGCCCAGTGCGCGGGCGGTGCCGTGGCGGGTCTGCACGATAAACGGACGATGAGTCGGCGCAGGGTCCTGGGCCGTGGTGATCATGACTTCGCCTTGCAACAACTCGATACGCCGCACGTTGTCGGTGTAGGCGATATTCAGCGAGCTGGCGGTGTTGATCAGCAGCCGCGTGCCATCCGGTAGCGTAAGGTTGCGTTGTTCGCCGATGGCGGTGTGCTGGTCGGCGGTCCATGCCTGCCAGGGCTTGTGCTGCAAGGCCAGCCAGCTTGCCGGCCCCGCCAGCAGCAACAGCCCGAGGGCCTGGCGCCGGCCGAAGGATCTCTTACGGCCAATGCGCTTGAGGGTGTCGCCGGCAATCGCGCCGGGCACACTGTTGAAATCGCCGAGGATCGCCTCCGCCCGTTGCCAGGCCTGGGCGTGCTGGGCACTGCGGCACTGCCATTGGGCGATGGCACGGCGATCCTCGTCGGTGGCGCTGCCAGATTGCAGTTGCACCATCCAGTCGGCGGCTTCACCGAGGATCAGCGGGTCGATCGACGGGTTCATGCCACGCTCAGGCATGCGAGGAACGCATCGCGCATGTAGCGCTTGACCGAGGCCAGCGACACCTTCAATTCGTCAGCGACCTGCTGGTAGGTGAGACCGTCGATCTGCGACATCAGGAAGGCCTGGCGGGTTTTCTCGGGCAGATCGCGCAACATGGCTTCGATGCGGTACAGCGCTTCGAGGATCAACCAGCGGGTTTCCGGCGACGGTACTTGCTGCTCGGGCAGGTGGGCGATGGTCTCGAGGTAGGCCCGTTCGACTTCCTGGCGCCGCCAGCTGTCGATCATCAGTCCCTTGGCGATATGGGTGAGCAAAGCGCGCGGCTCGCTGCCAAAACCCACGCTGCCCTGACGAGTCAGCAGGCGCATGAAGGTGTCGTGGGCCAGGTCGGCCGCGTCGCTGGCATTGCCCAGCTTGCGGTCAAGCCAGCGATACAACCATCCGTGGTGTTCGCAGTACAGGTCCTTGATAGGCAGATTGAGGGGGGACGACATGCAAGTCACCGGCGCCGAGGCCAAGGAGTAATTAAGAATTGATCGCATTCTAGTCTGGACAACGAAGCACGGCAACGCGCAAATTAATGTTATAGGATAACGCCAACTTTCCGCCCTGCCCTGTGATCCTGCCCATGACCGATGCCGTTCCCCTGCGCCAACGCCTGCTCTCCATCGACGCCCTTCGCGGCCTGGTGATCCTGTTCATGCTACTCGACCACGTGCGCGAAACCTTCCTGCTGCATCGGCAAGTCAGCGACCCGATGAGCATCGACAGCACCGAGCCCGCACTGTTCATAAGCCGCACCCTCGCCCACCTGTGCGCGCCGGTGTTTGTGTTGCTCACAGGCTTATCCGCGTTTTTATACGGCCAGAAATACCAGGGCCGGCGCGATGTGTCGGCGTTCCTGTTCAAGCGCGGGCTTTTCCTGGTAGTGCTGGAATTCACCCTGGTCAACTTCGCCTGGACCTTCCAACTGCCGCCCAGCGTGATCTACCTCCAGGTGATCTGGGCGATTGGCATTAGCATGCTCGCCCTCGCCGCCCTGGTGTGGTTGCCGCGCCTGCTGTTGATCGGGCTGGCGCTGGTGATCATCGGCGGGCACAACCTGCTGGATGGGTTGCACTTCGATCCAGGCTCGGCGCTGCATATTCCGTGGACGATCCTGCATGAACGCAGTTGGATTGACGTGTCCGACACCCTGCGCCTGCGCACGACCTACCCGGTACTGCCGTGGATCGGCGTGATTGCCCTGGGTTACGGCCTGGGACCGTGGTTTGCCAATGCCACGCGGCCTGCCGTGCGCCAGCGCTATTTGCTGGTCGGCGGTGTGAGTGCGTTGGTGGGGTTTGTGCTGTTGCGTGCGCTCAATGGCTACGGCGAGAAGCCCTGGCAGGCGTATGACAGCGGCGTGCAGACGCTGATGAGCTTTTTCAACGTCACCAAGTACCCGCCTTCGCTGCTGTTCCTGGCGCTGACCCTGGGGATTGGGCTGTTGCTGTTGCTGGCGTTTGAACGCGTGGGGCATCGACGCTGGATCGGCGTATTGGCGGTGTTTGGTGCGGCGCCGATGTTCTTTTATCTGCTGCATCTTTATGTGCTGAAAGTGCTGTATGTCGCGTGTGTTGCGCTGTTTGGCCTGAACCATGGCAACTACTTTGGCTTCGAGAATATCAGTGCGGTGTGGCTGGTGGCGTTGGTGTTGCCCCTGGCGCTCTACCCGCCGGTGCGCTGGTTCGCCGGGCTCAAAGCGCGGCGGCGCGATATTACCTGGCTCAAATACCTCTGATCTGACATGGACTAAATATGGGAGGGGCGGTGCGACGATACGACTTGCCCCCTCCCACATTTTTTACGATATCAAGCCAACTCAGCGCGTAGCTGGCGAGCTGCAGTGACCATGTGAATCAACGCCGCCTCCGTCTCCGGCCACCCCCGCGTCTTCAACCCGCAATCCGGGTTCACCCACAAGCGCTCGGCGGGAATCCGCTGGGCGGCCTTGCGCAGCAGGTTGGCCATTTCCGAGGCATCCGGCACCCGTGGCGAGTGGATGTCGTAGACGCCCGGGCCGATGTCGTTGGGGTAGGCGAAGGCTTCGAACGCGTCCAGCAACTCCATGTCCGAGCGCGAGGTCTCGATGGTGATCACGTCGGCATCCATGGCGGCGATGGACTCGATCACATCGTTGAACTCGCTGTAGCACATGTGCGTGTGGATCTGGGTTTCATCGCGCACGCCCGAGGCGCACAGGCGGAACACTTCGGTGGCCCAGTCCAGGTACCCTTGCCACTGCGCCTGGCGCAACGGCAGGCCTTCGCGGAACGCGGCTTCGTCGATTTGTACGATCTGGATGCCGGCGGCTTCCAGGTCGACCACTTCGTCGCGAATCGCCAGGGCCAGTTGGCGGGCCTGCACTTCGCGGCTCACGTCTTCACGCGGGAACGACCACATCAGCATGGTCACAGGGCCGGTCAGCATGCCCTTCATCACCTTGCGGGTCAGGCCCTGGGCGTAGCGGATCCACTCCACCGTCATCGCCTTCGGGCGGCTCAGGTCGCCGAAGATCACCGCCGGCTTCACGCAACGCGAACCGTAGCTCTGCACCCAGCCAAAGCGGGTGAACACGTAGCCGTCCAACTGCTCGGCGAAGTACTCGACCATGTCGTTGCGCTCGGCTTCACCGTGCACCAGCACGTCCAGGCCGAGGTTTTCCTGCACCTCGACGGCGTGACGAATCTCGCTGTGCATGGCTTCGACGTATTCGGCCTGGCTCAACTTGCCTTGCTTGTAGGACTGGCGCGCCAAGCGGATTGAGGCGGTCTGCGGGAACGAACCGATGGTGGTGGTCGGGAACAGCGGCAGCTTCAGGCCCGCACGTTGTTTCTCGATGCGCTGGGTAAACGGCGACTGGCGCTGGCTGTCCTTGCGGGTAATCGCCGCCACACGCGCTTGTACCGCAGGCTTGTGGATACGCGCAGAGGCAGCGCGGGCCGCCTGCACGGCGCGGCTTTCAGCCAGGGCGGCGAGGACGTTGGGCGCTTCGGGCTGGTTAACCGCTTGCGCCAGCACCGCCACTTCAGCGCATTTTTGCACGGCGAACGCCAGCCAGCTTTTCAGCTCGGCATCCAACTGGTCTTCACGGCCCAGGTCCACCGGGCTGTGCAGCAAGGAGCAGGACGGCGCCACCCACAGGCGATCGCCCAATTTCTCATGGGCGTGCTGCAAAGTGGCCAGGGCGTTTTCGAGGTCGCAACGCCACACGTTACGGCCGTTGACCACGCCCAGGGACAGCACCTTGTACGCCGGCAGGCGGTCAAGGATGGTCGGGTACTGCTCCGGCGCACGCACCAGGTCGATGTGCAGGCCATCCACCGGCAGGTTTGCGGCCAGGCCCAGGTTCTCTTCCAGGCCACCGAAGTAGGTCGCCACCAGCTTTTTCAGTGGGTCGCGCTGGATCAGGTTGTAGGCACGCTCAAAGGCGTTTTTCCAGTCCTGCGGCAGGTCGAGGACGAGGATCGGCTCGTCGATCTGCACCCATTCCACGCCCAGCTCGGCCAGGCGTTGGAAGATCTGGCCGTACAACGGCAGCAGGCGCTCAAGCAGGTCGAGCTTGTCGAAGTCAGCGCCCTTGGCCTTGCCCAGCCACAGGTAGGTCAGCGGGCCGATCACCACCGGCTTGACGGTGTGACCCAGGTCGAGGGCTTCCTGCACCTCTTCGAATAATTGCTCCCAACCCAGGTGGAATTGCTGGTCGGCACTGAATTCAGGCACCAGGTAGTGGTAGTTGGTATCGAACCACTTGGTCATTTCCTGGGCATGGGCACCGCCGCAGCAGCTGTCGCTGACGCCACGGGCCATGCCGAACAGGGTGTCGAGGGTGGCATGGCCATCGGTCGGACGAAAACGTTCGGGAATCACGCCGAACATCAGCGAGTGGGTCAGCACCTGGTCGTACCAGGCGAAATCACCGGCAGGCAGCAGCTCAATGCCCGCCTGCTTTTGCAGATCCCAGTGGGCCTTGCGCAGTTCACGGCCGACCGCACGCAGACCGGCTTCGTCAAGCTCGCCCTTCCAGAACGCTTCCTGCGCTTTTTTCAGTTCACGATCGCGTCCAATGCGCGGAAATCCGAGGGAATGAGCGACTGCCATGACTTACAACTCCAGTGTCGATAGATATGGCAGCCATTGTCGACATACACCCATAGTGAGACAAACTCATTTTATTCCTGACGATCACAAGTTCTACTCATGTTGTGAGCAATGAATAGATCAACCCATTGCTGTTCGCACCCATCTACTGCGCTTACCATGCGCTTAAACAAATCTTCAAATGAGTACCCTTGATCAAAACCAGCCTCGCCACAGCTACAGTGCCAGCCACGCTACTTCGGATAGGTCCCGACAGGGATGTCATTACCCAAGGCAGTTGCCTCTGCAACGCAATCAGCTATGAGATCGCAACAACGCTCAAGGCCTACACAAAGAGTCCCTATGAAGCCCTCCAGCGAAGACCTTTCGATACGTAGACTGGAAGAACTCCCAGACGAGATCCACACGTTGGAAGCGCAGGCCATTGCCGAAGGGTTCAGGTTCCTGACGCGTCTGATCACAGAGTGGGTAGCAGGCGCCAATCGGTTCGAACAACCGGGCGAGTACCTTTTGGGCGTGTTTTGCCAGAAGCAACTGATTGCAGTCGGCGGCGTTTCCCGTGATCCCTACGCCGGCTCAACAATGGGCCGACTGCGCCGGGTATACGTTACTCCCGAAATGCGAGGGCGAAACGTGGGTAAGGCTCTGGTGCAAGCATTGCTGGATTGCGCCGCAGTGAAATTCCAAGATGTGCGTTTATCTACCGATACACCCGAAGCCGCAGCATTTTATCTGCGCTGCGGTTTTCATCAGATCAGCGATGACACCGCGACGCACGCACTATCACTGAGCGCCCACTCGGCCCCCTGTAGGAGCGAGCTTGCTCGCGAAGGTCGTCAACGATAACGTGCGAATTCTGGAGGCACGCGGAGCCTTGACGTTTTTCGCGAGCAAGCTCGCTCCTACAGAGGTGAGGGGCTCAGCGGTACTACATCAACGGAATCGAATAACTCACAAACACCCGATTCTGGTCCTGGTCCCGCGCCACTTCACTGCGTGACACGCCGTTACGCCAGCCGAACCCGACGTTCTTGAATGTGCCGCTCTGCACCACGTAATCCAACGAGATGTCCCGCTCCCACTCGCTGGCATCGTTGCCGCTGGTGGTGAGGATGTGCTCGCCCTTGAGGTACATCACCGAGGCCTTAAGGCCCGGTACACCCAGCGACGCGAAGTCGTAGGCGTACTGGGCAAAGGCGGTGCGTTCGCCGGCCTGGATGAAGGTCTGCACGGTACGGTCGGTGTAGAGGTACAGGCTGGCACCGCCCTCCCCTTTGTTCACCAGGCCGCCCTGGTTGAGTTGGGCGAAGTTGCTGTCGTCCGAGACTTGCTGGTAGCCGGCGGTGATCGCGTGCGGGCCGAGGGAGTAGATGAACGCAGCGCTCCAGGTGTTGTTGTCGATTTCACCGTTGCCGTTCTTGGTATAGCCGCCCAGCTTGTAGCCCTCGGCACGGCCGGCAGCACTGCTGTTTTTGCCGTCGGAGCTGGTCTTGAAGTAGCGCAGGTCGGTTTTCAATGAGCCGTATTCGCCCAGCGGCAATACATGTATCAGCCCGGCGAAGTGTTGCTGGTAATAGTCTTCGAGGTTGGCGTAGTAGTACTGGACCATCAGGTCCTTGGTCAGTTGGTAGTCCGCACCGGCGTAGGTGAATTTATTGCTTTCCTGGGTACCGCCCGCCGCTGCCAGGCCACTGCGGTCGCTGGAGCCGCGACCGGTGGTGTGCTCAAGCTGGCCGCCGACCAGGGTCAGGTTGTCGATGTCCTTGCTGGTGACTTGCCCGCCTTCGAACGACTGCGGCAACAGGCGGCCGTCGTTGCTCACCAGGATCGGCAGGTTCGGGCGCAGGTAGCCGTAGCGCGCTTCGGTCTTGGCAAAGCGCGCCTTGGCGGTGGCACCGCCACGGGCCCAGTTGTCCGTGGCCTTGCCGTCTTCGGTGGGGATCATCGAGCTGCCGACATGGCGCGCGGCGCTGCTGTCGAGGGTCACGCCGAGCATACCGATGGCGTCCAGGCCAAAGCCGACGGTGCCGTCGGTGAAGCCCGACTGGTAGTTGAGGATAAAGGCCTGGCCCCACTCTTCGGTCTTCGACGGTGCCGCCGTGCCGTCGCGGTTGTCGTTATTGAAGTAGAAGTTACGCATGCTCAAGTTGGCTTTGCTGTCGCTCAAAAAGTCAGCAGACGCCAAGGGGCTCAGGGCAATGCCCAGGCTGCCGGTCAATACACTTAATACATTCAACGTGGCTTTCATCAGGACGAACTCCGGCGCGGAATCCAAGTTCCGGGCGCAAAAAATGGGCAGCAGGATGCCGTCGGCCAAACGTGACGTTGGCCGGGGCGTTAACGGTTGTTCAATTGCTTAGTTGTTAGCTAGTTGAGTGAAGTGAAACCTCCGTAAACCTCAGTCAATCAATCCATGAGCGTCATAAAACGGATACGGTCCAGGGTAATCCCCGAACACACCGTTGTGGCTGATCAAGCCGTGTTGCGCATCCCAGCGATGCAACAAATACCCCGCCGGTTCCAGGTTGAAATGCGCGGGCGCGGCGTCTTGCAGGTCCAGCACAATCTGATGGGAGGTGCCGGGGCACACGCAACTCAAGCTGCCGCCAAAGCCTCGCTGCATCGGCCGGTGCAGGTGCCCGCACAGCAGGCGTTCCACTTGCGGGTGGCGCGCCACGACGCGCTCCAGTGCGGCGGCGTTGATAAAGGGTTCGCGGTCCATATGGCCGATGCCGCTGATAAACGGCGGATGGTGCAGGATCAGCAACGTGGGCGCGTCCGGCCGTCGTGCCAGTTGCGCGTCCAACCAGTGCAATTGGCTGTCCAGTAGCTGGCCGCCGTGCCCACCCGGGATAGTCGAGTCCAGGCCGATCAAGCGCAGCGGATGCTCGTCCACCACCCAGTCCAACGGCCCCTCTGCCGACGACGGCAAATAGGCGTGATCACGGAATGCCTCGAGCAACGGACCGCGTGTGTCGTGGTTGCCCGGCACCAGGTAGCACGGCATGTGCAGGCGCGCGAGTTCGGGGTGCAGCACGGCGTATTCATCGGCGCGACCGAAGTCCACCAAGTCACCGCTGACCACCACGATATCGGGCCGGGGTTGGCTGGCGTTCAAATGGTCGACGGCACGGCGCAGCGCGCCCAAGGTATCGACCACCCCATACGTCAGGCGCTGGCCGGCTTTAAGGTGCAGGTCGCTGATTTGCGCAACAAGAAACGGACGATTCACAAGCAAACTCTCACGCATTCAGGGTGAACAACATGTGCGGCGCAATCGCCAGGGCAATCGGCGCGCCGACGGCGTACAGGTGGTTGTCGCTGCTGTCCACCAGCAGCGGTTGCGGGCCGCCCACGTCCACCAGCAGGCGGCTTTGGGCGCCCTGGAAAAACTGCGCCAATAGATGGCCGTGCAAGTGCCCTTCGCTCTCCATCACCCGCAGGTGTTCGGGGCGGCAGTACACGGTGTTGGGCACGTCGGCGGCCTGCCACGGCAACTCGCCGCCGCAGACTTTCAGGCCATGGGCGGTTCGCGAGCTGACGGCAAAGGCATTGAGGTTGCCGACAAAACCGGCGACGAACGCATTGGCCGGTTTCTGGTAGATCTCCCGTGGGCTGGCCAGTTGCGCGACGCGGCCGTGTTCCATCACCAGGATGCGATCGCCCAGGGCCATGGCTTCGCCCTGATCGTGGGTGACAAATACCGAGGTGATACCGAGGCCGCGCAGCAGTTCATTCAATTCGCTGCGCAAGCGCTCGCGCAATTGCGCATCGAGGGCCGCCAGCGGTTCATCCAGCAACAGCACTTTGGGGCGCGGCGCCAAGGCACGGGCCAAGGCCACGCGTTGACGCTGGCCACCGGACAATTCGTGGATGCTGCGCTTGCCGTGATTTTGCAGGCCCACCAGCTCCAGCAGTTCCTCGCAACGCTTGTTCCGCGCCAGCGGCGCCATGCCGCGAATCTTCAAGCCGTAGACGATATTGCCGGCCACATCGAGGTTGGGAAACAGCGCGTAGTTCTGGAACACCATGCCCACGTCGCGGCGCTCGATGGGCAGGCGGGTGACGTCGTCGGTGCCGAAAAAAACCTGGCCCACATCCGGGCGTTCCAGGCCGGCAATCAGGCGCAAGGTGGTGGTCTTGCCGCAGCCGGACGGGCCGAGGATCGCCAGGGTTTCACCGCCTTCGACGGTCAGGTTCAGGTCATGCACAGCCACGGTGCCATCGGCGAACGCCTTGCGACAGCCTTGCAGGCGGATAGTGATAGCGGTCATCGACGCTCTCCACGGGACAAACGAGCGCTGATGGCCTGCAACGCAATCAGCAGCGGCACGATCATCAGCAAAAAGATAAGGGTGTAGGCGCTGGCGATTTCCAGGCGCGCCGAGGCGTAGCTGTCGGCCAGGCCCACGGGCAATGTCTTGGTCATGGGTGTGTGGAGCATCCAGGTCAGGTTGAATTCGCCCAACGACAAGGTCACCACCATCAGCACGCCGGCCAGAATCCCCGCCCGGCAGTTGGGCACCACCACGCTGAAAAAGCGCTTGATCGGCCCGGCGCCCAGACTGGCCGCCGCCTCTTCCAGCACCGGCAGTTGCTGGCGTTGCATCACCGCCATCACCGGACGTACCAGGAACGGCAAGGTGAACAACACATGGCCCACCAGGATGAACAACCAGCTGCTGCGAAACGTGCCGAACTGGCCGTAGGTGAGCAGCAACGCCAGCGCACTGGCCAGTCCCGGCATCGCCACCGGCAACACCATCAGTTCTTCGAAGGCACGGCTGAAGCGGTTGTTCATGCGCACCAGCGCATACGCCGCCGGCACGCCGATCACGCAGACACACACCGCGCACGCCAGCGCCAGTTGCAACGACAGCCATACGGTGGGCGAATAGGCCTGCCATACCTGGATCAGCCAGTCGAAGGTCAGGCCGCTGGACAGGCCGACGAAGAAATTGCGCGTCAACCCGGCCAGCAACGACATCAGCACCGGCACCAACATGAACGCGCACACCAGCAAGGTGAACAGCAGTTGAACCACAAACAGCGATGAGCGCTTCACAAGACAGTCCCCGCATTTTTCACCAGGCGTCGCGTGAGCAACAGCACCGCCCAGGTCAGCGCGCCGAGCACCACCGACAACGCGGCGGCGACGGCAAAGTTGGCGTAGTTGGTGAATACATTGTAGATCGCCACCGGCGTTACATTCAGGCGCGTGCCCAAGGTGAACGCGGTGCCGAAGGCGCCCATGGACGTGGCGAAGCAGATCGCGCCGCAGGACGCCAACGCCGGCGCCAGGCCCGGCACGATCACGTCGCAGACCACCCGCCAGTGCCCTGCTCCCAGCGAATGCGCGGCCTCTTCCAGGCTGCGGTCGAGGCTTTCGCACGCGGCCATCACCGTGAGGATCACCCGGGGAATCGAGAAGTACAGGTAGCCGACAAACAGCCCGGCCAGCGAGTAGGCAAAGATCCAGCGCTCACCGGCCAACTGCAGGCCCAGTGACGCCAGCAGCCCCTGGCGCCCGGCCAACAGGATCACCAGGAAGCCCACCACCACCCCCGGAAACGCCAGGGGAAACGTGAGCAAGGCCACCAACGCCGAACGCCCGAAAAACTGCTGGCGCGCAAGGAACACGCCGCTGATGCCGCCGATCAACAACGCGGTGAACGTCACGACGATGGCCAGCACGCAGGTCTGCGCCAGGCTGCCCAGATACTGCGCGCTACTGAGCACCTGCCAATAGCCGCTGCCGTGGCTGTCGCGGCTTTCGGCGCCGAGCACCATCAAGTGCGCCAGCGGCAACAGCCAGAATGCGAACAGCACCGCAAAGGCCGGGGCCAGCGCCCAGGCCGCCTGTTTTGCCGATGCAGCCACTTACTTGACCTCGTTCAGGTAACGGGCGGCGAAGGCTTCCTGCACAGCGGCCATTTTCTGATAGTCCACCACACCGGCGCGGGCGTAATCGCTGTCGGGCAGGAACTGCGCGGCAACGTCGGCCGGCATGGTCACCGGGCGTACCGGGCGCAAGTAAGCCTTGGCCCAGAGTGCCTGGCCTTGGTCCGACAGCACGAAGTCCAGCACCTTCTCGCCATTGGCGCGGTGCGGCGCGTTGGCCACCAGGCTCATCACATAAGGCACGCTGATGCTGCCTTCCTTGGGAATCACGAAGGCGACGTTGGCGTTGTCTTTGTAGCGGGCGCGGTAGGCGTTGAAATCGTAGTCCACCAGGATCGGCAACTCGCCGGACAGCACCCGCGCATAAGCGGTCTGCTTGGGCACGATAGGCGCGTTTTTCGCCAGTTTCTGGAAGTAGTCGATGGCCGGGGCGAAGTTGTCCAGGTCGCCGCCCATTGCGCGGTTGATCGCCACGGCAGAGACGTAACCGACGAAGGCGCTGGACGGGTCCAGGTAGCCGACCATGCCTTTGTATTCAGGCTTGAGCAGGTCGGCCCAGCTTTGCGGCACCGGCAGGCCACCCAATGCATCGACGTTGACCATGATGCCCAAGGTGCCCGAGTGGATCGCAAACCACTGGCCGGCGGGGTCTTTCAACCCGGCGGGGATCTGCTCCCAACCCTTGGGTTTGTAGCCATCGACCACGCCGGCCTTTTGCGCCTGCAAGCCGAAGGTCACGCCGTAATACACCACGTCCGCGACCGGCGCGGCCTTTTCGGCCACCAGTTGCGCCAGGGACTGGCCGGAGTTCTTGTTGTCCAGCGGCACTTGCACACCCGTGTCGGCAGCGATGGCCTTGAGCTGGGTGCCCCAGTCGGCCCAGTCCGGCGGGCAGTTGTAGCAAATAGCCGTGTCGGCGGCCTGGGCCAGGCTGGCCACACCGCACAGCAGCACAGCTGCCAGGGTTTTACTGAATGCGCGCATCAAGGGACTCCTCAAACGGTTGGGTACTTTCGCCCGGCCGGATATGGCAAGGCAGGCAATGGGAAACCGGGTCATTCCCGGCAATCTGTGCCAGCAGTTGGTCGATCACCGTGCTGGCCAGCAGCGCGATGGGCTGCACCACGCTGCACAAGGTCGGGTGCATCTGGGTGCCGAGGGCGATGCCGTCAAAGCCCATCACCGACAGTTGCCCGGGTACATTCCAGGCATTGCGGCGCAGCTCGGCGATCAGGCTGATAGCCAGGAAATCGTTGGAACACACCAGCGCACTGGGGGCGTCGGGGCCGTTGAGGTACGGCTGGATGGCGGCGAAGTCGGCCTGGGTATGCGCGGGCATTTCGATCACCGCGCGGCTGTTGAGGCCGTATGCCTTCATCGCATCGCAGTAACCGGCATAGCGCAGGCGTGCGCGGTCGGACTGCAAGGCGGGGCCGGCGACCATGCTGATGCGTCGATGACCGGCCTCCAGCAGGTAACGCGTGGCCAAGGCCATGCCCGCGCGGTTGTCCACCGACACGGCGCTGTAGTTGGGGTTGCTTGGTTGGTGATAGGCCAGCACGAACGGGGTTTTTTCGGTATTCAGGCTGCTGAGCACGCTGTTGCTTTCGGCATCGGTGACCGTCAGCACCAGGCCATCGACGCGCTGGCGCAGCAGTTCTTCCACCACAATGCACTCGCGCTCGCTGCTGTAGTCGGTGGTCGCCAGCACCAGGCTGTAGCCACGCAACCGCGCGGCACGCTCCATGGCCTGGAACTGCTCGGCGAACACCGGGTTGAGCAGGTTGGGCACTACCACGCCGATCAACTGGGTGGTTTGCAGGCGCAGTTGGCGGCCGAGCAGGTTGGGCCTAAACCCCAACTCACGGGCGGCGGCGAACACCTGCTCACGGGTCGCCGGGCGCACCTGGTCGGGGGAGGCAAAAGTGCGGGCGGCGGTCGCGCGGGATACGCCGGCCAGTCGCGCGACGTCTTTCAAATCAGTCATGGTCACTCGCTTGAGATCGATCTCATTGGCGAGGACAGTAACGGCGGAATGTGGCAGGAAGGTGGTGGGGAGATGACGGTTTGATGGCAGTGAAGCAAAGTGACATAGGCCAAGATGTGGGAGGGGGCTTGCTCCCGATAGCGGTGGATCAGCCCGCCAATAGGGTGCCCGACACCCCGCTATCGGGAGCAAGCCCCCTCCCACACCGGGACAGTGCATATCCTTAGATAGTCATACTCCGGGGCTATGCTTGAAAAACCGGCGTGCAAAATCCGCCGGCTAACCTTTCGATTCGATCCAAGTGCGGGCACAATGCGTGTCCTTTTTTGGCAGGCACCACCGCAGGCTCTCAAAAATGATCAAAACGCCGTACTACCTCATCGATAAACAGAAGCTTCTGGTCAACATGCAGAAGATTGCTTACGTGCGCGAGCAGTCCGGCGCCAAGGCCCTGCTGGCGCTCAAGTGCTTTGCCACCTGGTCGGTGTTCGACCTGATGCAGGAATACATGGACGGCACTACCTCGTCGTCGCTGTATGAGTTGAAGCTCGGTCGCCAGAAGTTCGAAGGTGAGGCGCACGCCTACAGCGTGGCCTGGGCCGACGATGAAATCGAAGAGATGCTCGATAACTGCGACAAGATCATCTTCAACTCCATCAGCCAGCTGCAGCGTTTTGCCGAACGCAGCGAAGGCAAGACCCGCGGCCTGCGCGTCAACCCGCAGGTGAGCAGCTCCGACTACCTGCTGGCCGACCCGGCGCGTCCGTTCAGCCGCCTGGGCGAATGGGACCCGGTGAAGATTGAAGGCGTGATCGAACAGATCTCCGGCTTCATGTTCCACAACAACTGCGAGAACGGCGACTTCAACCTGTTCGACCAGATGCTGAACACCATCGAAGAACGCTTCGGCGCGCTGCTGCACAAGGTCAACTGGGTCAGCCTCGGCGGTGGCATCCACTTCACCGGTGAAGGCTATGCCATTGACGCCTTCTGCCAGCGTCTCAAGGCGTTCTCGCAGAAGTACGACGTGCAGGTCTACCTGGAACCCGGCGAAGCGGCGATCACCAACAGCGCCTCCCTGGAAGTCACCGTGCTCGACACCCTCTACAACGGCAAACACCTCGCCGTCGTGGACAGCTCCATCGAAGCCCACCTGCTGGACCTGCTGATCTACCGCCTCAACGCCAAGCTGGCGCCGAGCGACGGTGAACACACCTACATGGTGTGCGGCAAATCCTGCCTGGCCGGGGACATCTTCGGCGAGTATCAATTTGATCGTCCGCTGGCCATCGGCGATCGGCTGTCGTTCATCGACACCGCGGGCTACACCATGGTCAAGAAAAATTGGTTCAACGGCCTGAAAATGCCGTCCATCGTAGTGAAACAACTCGACGGTACAGTCGAAGTGGTTCGTGAATTTGGTTACGACGACTACCTGTCCAGCCTTTCGTAAGCTGGCGGATATAGGAGAAATAAAGCAATTGAAAAAGAACGTTCTTATCATTGGTGCAGGAGGTGTCGCCAAGGTGGTGGCCCACAAGTGCGCGCAGCACAACGACGAACTCGGTCGTATTGCTATCGCGTCGCGCAACATCTCCAAATGCCAGGCCATCATCGACAGCGTCAAGGCCAAGGGTAGCCTCAAGGTTCCCGCCGACATCCAAGCCTTCGCGCTGAACGCCCTGGACGTGGAAGCGACCAAGGCCCTGATCCGCGAGACTGAATCGCAGATCGTCATCAACGTGGGTTCCGCGTTCCTCAACATGTCGGTACTGCGTGCCTGCATCGACACGGGCGTTGCGTACCTCGACACCGCCATCCACGAAGAGCCGGGCAAGGTCTGCGAGACCCCGCCGTGGTACGGCAACTACGAATGGAACCACCTGGAAGAGTGCAAACAGAAGAACATCACCGCCATCCTTGGCGTGGGCTTCGACCCGGGTGTCGTCAACGCGTATGCCGCGCTGGCGCAGCAACAGCATTTCGACCGCATTGATTCGATCGACATCCTCGACGTCAATGCCGGCTCCCATGGCAAATACTTCGCCACCAATTTCGATCCGGAAATCAACTTCCGCGAATTCACCGGGCAGGTGTGGAGCTGGCAGAACAGCCAGTGGACCAGCAACACCATGTTCGAAGTCAAACGCACCGACGACCTGCCGGTCGTGGGTTCGCAGAACCTCTACCTCACCGGCCACGATGAAGTGCACTCGCTGTCGAAAAACCTCGACGTGCCCAACGTGCGTTTCTGGATGAGCTTCGGCGAACACTACATCAACGTGTTCACCGTGCTGAAAAACCTCGGCCTGCTCTCCGAGAAGCCGGTCACCACCGCCGAAGGCCTGGAAGTGGTGCCGTTGAAAGTCGTCAAGGCCGTGCTGCCCGACCCGTCTTCGCTCGCCCCGGGCTACACCGGCAAGACCTGCATCGGCGACCTGGTCAAAGGCACCAAGGACGGCCAGCCGCGCGAGATGTTCATCTACAACGTAGCGGATCACGAAGAAGCCTACGTAGAAACCGACAGCCAGGGCATCTCCTACACCGCAGGTGTTCCACCGGTAGCCGCAGCGCTGCTGGTCGCCCGGGGCGAGTGGGATGTGAAACACATGGCCAACGTCGAGGAACTGCCGGCTGAGCCGTTCCTCAAGGCGCTGGACGTGATGGGCTTGCCGACTCGGATCAAGGACGAGCACGGTGATCGAGCCTGGGATGCAATTGCCTGATAGGCGATAGCTGACCGAACAAAAAAATGCGCCCCGCGGGGCGCATTTTTATGGGCGGCAACTCCCTCCTGTAGGAGCGAGCTTGAACTGGCCTAATGATTTTGGACACTTCAATCGGGCGCTATGATAGCGCCCAAATCTGAGGTGTTTGGATATGCGTAAATCTTATTCGAGTGAGTTCAAGCTCAAGGCTGCCAGCATGGTGTT